>NZ_CP081848.1:3867500-3952582 GCF_018982885.2 Polymorphobacter megasporae
CACCTTCATGCTCTCGAGTTGCAGAGAACAATCCGAACTGAGACGGCTTTTGGAGATTAGCTCACCATTGCTGGTTTGCAGCCCACTGTCACCGCCATTGTAGCACGTGTGTAGCCCAGCGTGTAAGGGCCATGAGGACTTGACGTCATCCCCACCTTCCTCCGGCTTATCACCGGCGGTTTCTTTAGAGTGCCCAACTAAATGATGGCAACTAAAGACGAGGGTTGCGCTCGTTGCGGGACTTAACCCAACATCTCACGACACGAGCTGACGACAGCCATGCAGCACCTGTGTGCAGGTCTCTTACGAGAAGAAGTCCATCTCTGGAAATCGCCCTGCCATGTCAAACGCTGGTAAGGTTCTGCGCGTTGCTTCGAATTAAACCACATGCTCCACCGCTTGTGCAGGCCCCCGTCAATTCCTTTGAGTTTTAACCTTGCGGCCGTACTCCCCAGGCGGAGAACTTAATGCGTTAGCTGCGCCACCGAAGCTCTAAGAGCCCCGACAGCTAGTTCTCATCGTTTACGGCGTGGACTACCAGGGTATCTAATCCTGTTTGCTCCCCACGCTTTCGTCCCTCAGCGTCAAGAATGGTCCAGTTAGCCGCCTTCGCCACTGGTGTTCTTCCGAATATCTACGAATTTCACCTCTACACTCGGAATTCCACTAACCTCTCCCATCTTCAAGCGAACCAGTCTCAAAGGCAGTTCCACGATTGAGTCGTGGGATTTCACCTCTGACTTGGAAAGCCGCCTACGGACGCTTTACGCCCAGTAATTCCGAACAACGCTAGCCCCCTCCGTATTACCGCGGCTGCTGGCACGGAGTTAGCCGGGGCTTATTCTCCCGGTACAGTCATTATCTTCCCGGGTAAAAGAGCTTTACAACCCTAAGGCCTTCTTCACTCACGCGGCATTGCTGGATCAGGCTTTCGCCCATTGTCCAATATTCCCCACTGCTGCCTCCCGTAGGAGTCTGGGCCGTGTCTCAGTCCCAGTGTGGCTGATCATCCTCTCAGACCAGCTATGGATCGTCGCCTTGGTAGGCCTTTACCCCACCAACTAGCTAATCCAACGCGGGCTCATCCCTAGGCGATAAATCTTTGGTCCGAAGACATCATACGGTATTAGCAGTAATTTCTCACTGTTATTCCGTACCTAAGGGCAGATTCCCACGCGTTACGCACCCGTGCGCCACTAGACCCGAAGGTCTCGTTCGACTTGCATGTGTTAGGCATGCCGCCAGCGTTCGTTCTGAGCCAGGATCAAACTCTCAAGTTCATGTCCGAAATATCGCCACCAACGCTGCCCGAAAGCCGCGCTGCCAACGACACCCCGTTCAAGGAGCGTCCTAATCTGCAAAACCAGTCTGACAATTCCGACCCGAAAGTCGGTAGTGCATTGTGGTAGACATATAGGAGGCGTGTTTTAACCATGACACCCGAGCCCTTGTACGCTCGGAGCCATGGACCGCCGCCCACATGTCCCTTCATTCAACCTACAATGAGAAAGAGCGACACCACTCAGTTCCCCGTTTGATGGGGTGCCGAGCGGCCTTGAATTTTTCCGAGACCCGAAGGAGAACCCAGTGGTTCGCTTCGGCGTCGGGGGCGGCTTATGGGCCGTGTCTCAAACCCCGTCAACTTCTTTTTTTCGTTGCTTTCGATTGAAACCGAAAGGCGAAAACCCGTTTCAGTGCGGCGGCGACGTTCAACCTGGCCTGTAAAAGGCCGCTCGAGCCGTCATCGCTGTCTGGGAAAACCGGCGCCCGGGGAAGCCCCGAACCGCCCGTCAACCGGGAGTGGTCATCTAGGCGCGGACCTCAGGGCTGGCAAGAACTTTCTTCGCTGCAGCGCAAAAAAGTGCGCTTTCGCCTGTCCCTGCCCCTCAGGACCCGCGTGAGACGCCTCGGAATCCCCCTCACGCGGTCGTGATGTACTCCTTGAGAGCACTCGCCTCGTGTTCGGCGTCATCAATCCGCCGCTTGACTAGGTCGCCGATCGACACAAGCCCGAGCAGCTCGCCGTCCAAGACGATCGGCAGGTGGCGGATTCGGCGATTGGTCATCACCTCCATGGCAGCGACGACAGTTGTGCGCGGTGTCGCGGTCACCACGGGGGAAGTCATCACTGCGCCTGCAGTCGTCTCAAGGATGGCGGGGCCGTGGACATGAAGGCCGGCGACGATATCGCGTTCGGAGACGATACCGAGGATCGCGTCATCCTCGACGACGAGCACCGCCCCGATTCGGTTTTCAAATAGCAGTGCGGCGATCTCGCGAATCGGAGTCGCGGTCGCAACGCTGATAAGCGGTTTCTTGCCGGTGAGAATCGATCCGATCGACATCGCGCCAACTCCGTCCCAAGGATGCGCAGCGTCCGGGTTGCCCCCATATCCGCTTCACGCCGACAGAGTGTCTGCCGAATCGGGCCGAAAGGAAAGACGATGAACGACGTCATCCCCGTGAGAATCGATCACTGGCGGCGCTTCCGCCGGCTGATGGCGTTCATGGTGACGATCGCGGCCATCGCGATCGCGGGCGCGCTATGGATTCTCCACCGCGACGGCGTCGTTCTCCACTGGCAGTTCATGCTCGCGCTCGGACTCGGCATCGGCGTGTCGCTGCTGCTCGCCGGCGCGCTGATGGGGCTGGTGTTCGTCAGCGCGAACAGCGGCCACGACGACGAGGTCATCGATCCGACCTCGAAGCGGCGCTAAGCTCGACGCAGCCCGGGCCGTCTTGGGGCCACTGGGCGCCCCACGAGGTGAAACGAAACGGGGCGGTCCGTTGCCGGACCGCCCCGTTCGATATTGCTGGATGCGCTTAGAAGTCGATCTGCGCGCGGAACAGGAAGGTGTCGGTGCCGTACTTGCGCTGCGACGGGTTCGCCGTGCTGGTCGGGACGACGGTCGCGGCAAACGATCCGCCAGTGACTTCCGCACGCGCATACTCGGCGGTGAAGCGGACATAGTCGATCGGCCAGTAGTTGATCGCGCCGAGGTAGCCGATCTGCTTGCCGCCGTTGATCAGCCCAAGGCTGTTCGCCGCGGTGTTGCCGACCGCATCGGTCAGGTCGAGGTAATCGACGCGACCGACGATCTGCACGCCGCCGAGGCCGCCTGCGCTGACCGGGTTGAGGATCTTGGTCCGGTCGACCTTGCCGTTCTTGTAGCCGCGGGTCTCGCCGGTGAGCCAGAAGCCCGCTTCGCCGTAGCCGGTGATGAAGTGCGCATCCTGCGGATACAGCGTGCCGCTGAGAACCTTCGGGCTGACGACGACGGTGCCGGGGCGATAGCCGTCGACGTTGACGTACTGGGCTTCACCCGCCGCGTGGAACGGACCTTCGATGAACATCGCTTCGATGCCGTAGATCTGGTCGCCCTTCGACGCGATGTTGCCGGTGCCGACGAAGCGCTGATCGGTCGTCTGGGTGAACGGACGGGCGCGATACTGGATGCCCTGCGCGTCCTGACGGAAGCGGCGATACTGCGCGCTCGCGCCGAGGTGGAGCTGGCCGCCCCAGATCTGCGGCGAGTAGACCGTGCGTGCCGAGAACTGGTAACCGGTCCGATCGTACAGGCCGTTGTTGTTCGTGGCGACAGTGGTCGTCGTCGCGACGGTCCCGGCGGGAGCGTTGAGCACCGACGTCGAGGTGCCGGTGTAGGTCAGGGCGGTGTTGCCGTTGATGCCTTCGCCGAACGCACCGACCTGGATGCGGAAGTCGCCGGCCTTGTCGGCGTAGGTTGCCGCGAGGCCGAGGCGGCGGCCGTTGCCCGTCGCGTCGTTCAACTGCGCCCGCTCGGTGAACGAGGTGAAGCGGTTGCTCATCATGTTTTCCATGGAGCTGAACGGGTAGAAGTAACCGACGGTGAAGGTGAACGGCGTCTTGTGCGGCGCGTATTCGAAGATCAGGTCTTCATAGTCGACGACGCCTTCGGCGAGGTTGAACTGGAAGTTATACGAGAAATCGCCGGGCAGCGCGCCCGAGGCACCGATCAGCAGGCGGCGCGAACGCGCGTTATAGCCGAGGTTGTTGGTGACGATCTTGTTCGGCCCGGGGTTGCCGACCTGGCCGGCGTCGAACTGCAGCTCGCCGCTGACCTTGAACTTGTAGCCGTCGGAGTTCGACAGCTGGGGCATGCCGCCCGACCATGACGGGGTGTTGATCCCGGCCGACTTCTTGACGGCGTCGAGCTGCGCCTGGAGGGCATCGACCTGCGCCTTGAGGAATTCGAGCTGGGCAGCCGCTTCTTCGGGCGATGCGGTCGCTTCGGCGGTCTGCGCGTGCAGCGGCGCGGACACCATCGTCGTCATCGCGGTCGCGGCGAGGAGCGCGAAGCCCCACTTGGTCGTCGTCATGTTCACGAAGTCCCCTGTGCTCATTGGATGAGCGGGGCCTAGACGCGGGCCATGACACTTCGGCGACTTCGATATTGCAACTTTGTGACAGCGCCGATCGTCGCGAAACGTGGCAGGATTGCAACGGTCGGTTAACTCAGGGGACGAGCCAAGTCCCGCGCCAGTCTACGCCGTCGCGGATATGGATCGCGCGCCGGTGCCCGGGAACCGCGAGGTCGAGCCACTCGAAGCGGTCGAGGACGATCGTCACGACAGCGAAGTTCGCGCGGCCATCATCGGGCGGTGGAACCGGTGACGCTTGTGGCTGCGCGACCGGCGTGCCGGGGGGCTGGATGCTCTGATACGCGGTGCGACCGCCCGCCGTCAGCGCTGCCCACGCCGCATCGACGGCGTTCCCGGTGGTTGCGATCGTTGCCGCACCGTGGAGACGAAGCTGGAGCCGGGTCGGCGTGTCGTAGCCGGTGACGGCGACGCGTGGCGCGGCGACGAGGACGGCGACCTTCGCTGCGCGACTATCGGTGTAGACGGTCAGGCAATGCGCCGCGCGATCGACCGCGCGTACGACCATCACCCGAGCATCGGACTCACCGGCATACGCGGTCGCGACCACCGGCAGCCGCAGCCCTGATCCCGGGTCGCCCGGCGCCGCTGCGAGCAGCGCCCACGCACGGTCGAAACCGGCAGCGAGCGCGGCGTCGAAGCCAGCTTTGGGGTCAGGCGTCGGCGACATCCTCGACTGCGGACGTTTCGACCGGAGCGACGACTTTGCGCGGACGACCGCGCGGGCGGCGAACCGGCTCGACAACGCTGTCTGTATCGACGGCAGAAGTTGCGACTGCTGGCGTCGCTTCGACGGGCACCGCGGGGGCGATCGTCGCCGGACCGGGAAGACCGGCGATCATGTTCTCGACCGGGCGCTGCTCGAACGGCAACGTCGGCGTCACCTCAGCTACACGCGGCTCGGTCGCTGCCGAACCAGCCTCGGGCGTGTGGCGGGCCGAGCCACGGACGCGATCGGCGCGACCCGGTTCACGCGCTTCGGCCGGCTGCGCCTCACGTGGCTCGACCGCCTGCGTCTCACGGGGTTCGGCATCGCGGTTGCTGCTGGCGCGCTGCCCGTTTTCGCGCTGCCCGCTGTCACGCTGACTATTGTCACGCTGACTATTGTCGCGCTGCTGATAACCTTCGCGCTGCTGGCCATCACGCGACTGATAGGTCTCGCGCGGCTGCTGGCCATCACGCTGCTGATTGCTCTCACGCGACTGCTGCCCATCGCGCTGCTGATTATTCTCACGCGACTGCTGACCGTCGCGCTGCTGGTTCCCCTCGCGCTGCTGCTGGCCGTCACGCTGGCCGTTGTATGCGCGCTGCTGCGGCGCACTCGCACCGTTGCCATTCGCGCTGCCGTTCGCATTCCGGTTATAATTCTGCCGGTCACCGCCCTGGCGGTCGGCGTTCTGGCGGTCGTAGTTCGCGCGTTCGGGTTGCGCTGCGGCCTGGCGCGCATCGTCACCCTCGTCCTCATCGTCGCCGTCATCGGCATACGATCCGGACTGCGGCTGCGCATAATTCTGGCCGACGCCGCCCATGTTGTCGAAGCCGTCGTCCTCGTCGTAATTCTGGCGCGGCGCGGGCTGCGGGTCGCGGGCACGGAATTCGTTGAGCACGCGATAATAATGGTCGGCGTACTGCATGTAGAATTCAGCCTGGACGCGGTCGCCGTTCTGCGTCGCGTCGCGCGCCATCGCCTTATACTTCTCGAGCAACTGAGTCGCATTACCGCGCTGGCGGACGTCGATCCGGCTGCCGCCGCCGTTGTTGTTGCCATAATTGCCCGACGGACCGCCACCGGCCTGCGGCGGACGCGCACCGCCACGCCCGCGGCGACGACCGTTCTGGTTATTGTTTCTGATCAACGATTCGATCCCCGTGCGGCATGCATCAACGGAAGGGTCTGCTTATCCGCCGGGGGCGAGCCGATCGTTGGCGCACATCGCAGCAAGGAAGTCAGAAGCGGGGAGCCGTGTCCGGTCGACCACGCTTATCACCCGTCTAGCGGTAAACCACCGCTGCTCCAAGCGCTATTTGGTGACCACGAGGCAGCGCGGCAACCCCGCGAGATCATGGCGCAATTCGACGCTCAGCCCCTGCGCGGCGAACAGCGCCGTCACCGTGTCGGCCTGCGTCGAGCCGATCTCGATGCAGCCGACGCCGCCCGGCGCAATATACGCCCCGAGCAGCGGTGCGAGCACGCGGTAGTCGTCGAGTCCATCGGCCCCGGCGAACAGCGCGGTCGCGGGTTCCCACTCGACGACATCGCGCGGCAGGATTTCGCCGGTCGCGATGTACGGCGGGTTGCACAGCACGAGGTCGAACGCCCCCGCCGCCGCGTCCCAGCCGCCGTGGACGAATTCCGCGCGCTCGTCGACGCCGGCGGTCACCGCGTTCGCCGTCGCGATCCGCAGCGCGCCCTCCGAGGTATCGACCCCGACCCCACGCGCCGCCGGCCATTCGGTCAGCGCGGACAGCAGCAGCGCCCCGGACCCGGTGCCGAGATCGAGCACCCTGCCCGGCCCCGGCGTCGCGGCGAAATGGTCGAGCGCGGCCTCGACCAGCGTCTCCGAATCGGGACGCGGAATCAGGACGTCGGGGGTCACCTGCAGGACCAACGACCAGAATTCGCGACGCCCGGTGATATAGGCGACCGGCTCGCCCGTTGCTCGTCGGTCGACGAGGCGATCGAACGCCTCGGTGTCGATCGTCCGCCACGGCGACATCAGCAGCTTCAGACGCGGGACCCCGGCGACATAAGCGAGGAGCACCTCCGCATCGAGCCGGTCGATCCGCTTGGCCGCGGCGCGGAGTGCGGCGTCGGCGTTCATCGAGCAACCGCCCTTCCCTCTCCCCTCGAGGGAGAGGGACAGGTCGCCCCTTGGCGACCAGGGTGAGGGTGAGTGCCTCCCGAAATACCACCCGCACCCTCACCCTTGCGCAAGTACGCCTGTCCCTCTCCCTCGAGGGGAGAGGGAGGGTGTGCCTCAGTCATTCAGCGCCGCCAGCCGCGTCGCCTCATCCTCGGCGATCAACGCCCCGATCAACTCGTCCATCGACCCCTCGATGATCTCGGGCAGGCGGTGGAGCGTCAGGTTGATCCGGTGATCGGTCACCCGACCCTGCGGGAAATTATACGTCCGGATGCGCTCCGACCGGTCGCCCGACCCGACCATCGACTTGCGATCGGCGGCCCGCGCGTCGTGGATCTTGGCGCGTTCGAGCTCGTACAGCCGGGTTCGCAGCACGCGCAACGCCTTTGCCTTGTTCTTGTGCTGCGATTTCTCGTCCTGCTGGATGACGACGAGCCCCGACGGGATGTGGGTGATCCGCACCGCCGAGTCGGTCGTGTTGACCGACTGGCCGCCAGGGCCCGACGAGCGATAGACATCAATCCGCAGGTCCTTGTCGGCGATCTGGACGTCGACCTCCTCGGCCTCGGGGAGCACCGCCACCGTCGCCGCCGACGTGTGGATGCGCCCCTGCGTCTCGGTCGCGGGGACGCGCTGGACGCGGTGGACGCCGGATTCGAACTTCAACCGCGCGAAGACCTGCGCGCCGGTGACGCTGGCGATGATCTCCTTGTACCCGCCCATTTCGCCCGCGCTGGCGGAGATCAGTTCGACCCGCCAGCCGCGGCTGTCGGCGTAGCGCTGGTACATCCGCCACAGGTCGCCGACGAACAATGCCGCCTCGTCACCGCCGGTCCCGGGGCGGAGTTCGAGCATCGCCGGGCGGTCGTCGGCGGTGTCGCGCGGCAGCAGCTTGAGCGCCAGCGCGCGTTCGGCGAGCGGCAGCGCCTCGGCGATCTCGGCCGCCTCGGCCTCGGCCATCTCGCGCATCTCGGGGTCGGCGAGCATCGCCTCCAACCCCGCCGCCTCGTCCCGCAACCGCCGCACCTCCGCCGCCGCGACGACGACGGGGGTGAGTTCGGCATAGTCCTTCGACAGCGCGACGAACTTGTCCGAGGGGAGGTCGGGATTGCCCATCTGCGCGGCGAGGTCGGCGTGGCGGCGTTCGATCTGCGCGATGCGCTCGGGGGGGATGGAGATCATGCCGCGCGCCCGGTTTTTGTTGAAGATAAAGCGCCGCCCACACCCAGTATCGTCATCCCCGCGAAGGCGGGGACCCATTTTCCCGAAGCGGAATTAGTGAGGCGACGCCCGTCGCGCCGCGGTGGGCAACACCGACTAGTCTCTGGGAAATGGGTCCCCGCCTTCGCGGGGATGACGATGTATGAAGATTTCCGGCTCACAAAGCAGGTCCCTCGCCTGATAAGCCGCCCTGGCCCGACCCGACGGCATGGAGCACCTTGCTCATAAATTCGCGATCAGGGTCGGGCCGAAGCTGCGTCAGGTGGTAGCGAGTAAGATGCGGCGCACTCGGTTCGCGAACATATACCGCCGCGTCCGCCCCCTCTCGACGGGCAACTTCGGCGTGACGCTTTGCGTTTCCGCGATAGGCGATGACGGTCCGAAAACCTTCGCGCCGCAACCGGAAGGCAAGGCCAGTTGCTTCTTCCTCAAGCGCAGGGCTGTCGGGAATAACGGCGATCATCGGACCCTCCCCCACCGGCTTCGCCACCAGCATAGCCAGCCGCTCGATCCCCGCCGCCCAACCAACCGCCGGCGTATGCGGCCCGCCCATCGTCTCGATCAGCCCGTCATACCGCCCGCCGCCGATCACCGTCCCCTGCGCCCCCAAATGGTCCGTCACGAACTCGAACGCCGTATGCCGGTAATAATCGAACCCCCGGACCAGCGCCGGCGCGCGCTCGAACGCGACCCCCGCCGCCTGCAGACCCTTCTGCACCGCCTCGAAGAACGCCCCCGCCTCGCTCGTCATGTGCGCGTCGATGCCCGGCGCGGTGGCGACCAACTCGCGGTCCCCCGCATCCTTGCTGTCGAGGATTCGCAGCGGGTTCTTCTCGAGCCGTTCGACGCTTTCGCGCGACAGGGCGTCGGCGTTGGCGCGGAAGTGCGCGACCAGGGCCGCGCGCCACGCGTGCCGCGTCTCGGCGTCGCCGAGGGTGTTGAGCTGGAGCGTGACCTTGTCGGCGATGCCCAGTTCGCCGAGCAACTGCGCCCCCATCGTGATCAGCTCGACGTCGGCGGCGGGCTCCCCCGCGCCGATGATCTCGGCGTCGAGCTGGTGGAACTGGCGGTAGCGCCCCTTTTGCGGGCGTTCGTAGCGGAACAGCGGCCCGTGCGCGGCGAGCTTCATCGGCGCGAACTGCTGCCAGCCGTTCGAGATGTACGCGCGGCAGATCCCGGCGGTGAATTCGGGGCGAAGCGTCAGCGATTCGTCGCCGCGATCCTTGAAGCTGTACATCTCCTTCGACACGACGTCGGTCGTCTCACCCAACGATCGCGCGAAGACGCTGGTGAATTCGAAGATCGGCACATCGACGCGGCGGAAGCCGTACAGCTTGCGGACCCGGTTGAACGCGTCGACGACGGTGTCGAACCGCGCGATGTCGTCGCCATAAAGGTCCTGCGTTCCCCGGACCCGTTGTACTTTGTCAGCCATGATGGGGGCAGATAGGCGAACTCGCCGTCGCTGTCACTTTGTACCAGTTTGGGAAGTTCAAAATAAGTTCACACAAAAGCGTGTGTTGTTTCGTCTTCCATCTCCGCCCCGCGGCGGCTGGAAGTTGACGAAGTTGACGCCACGTCGCGATGAAACGCGTGCCCTCCGCGACGACGCCGGTGTCGGTCGCTTCCGGGCGCGCAGCCGCGCAATCGCGTGCAGAAAGTGCTGCGGCGGCTCGCGACGGATAATCTGTAGGATTTGGGTTTGATCTCATGCGGACGATTAACCTAATCCACACGATTTGTCAAGGTCGGGCGAGCGCCTATGCCAGCGCCTTGAGGCCGACGATGCAGCCGATCAGCCCGGTCAGCAGGAGCAGGCGCGGCACGCTCGCTGGGTCGCCGTAGACCGCGATGCCGACCAGCGCCGTCCCCGCCGCGCCGATCCCCGCCCACACCGCATACGCCGTCCCGAGCGGGATCGACCGCCCGGCGTATTCGAGCAGCCCCATGCTGCACGTCACCGCGACGAGGAAGGCCGCGACCCACGGCACGTTGCGGAAGCCGTCGACGTAGCGCAGCGACGTGGTGAACCCGACTTCGCACAGCCCGCCGATGACGAGCGCCGCCCACGGGTTCATGCCGGCGTGGTGCCCAGCGCCGCGAGCGTATCGTCCCCAGGTCGCGCCAGCGCATCGCCCCCAAGTCGCGCCAGCGCATCGCCGTCCAGCCGGTAGACCGTCCACTCGTCCTTCGGGACCGCGCCGATCGAGCGGTAGAAGCCGATCGCCGGCGCGTTCCAGTCGAGCACCGACCACTCGACCCGCGCATACCCCCGCTCGACCGCAATCGCCGCGAGCCGCTGTAGCAGCGCCTTGCCAAGCCCGGACCCGCGTGCCTCCGGCGTCACGTACAGGTCCTCGAGGTAGAGCCCGTTCTTGCCCGACCACGTCGAATAATTAGTGAAGAAAAGCGCCATGCCGGCGACGGCGCCGTCGTGCTCGGCAACGATCGCCTCGACGGTCGGGGCCGCGCCGAACAGCGACTCGGTGAGCCCGGTAACGGTCGCCTTCACCGCATCGGGCTCGCGCTCGTACACCGCGAGATCGATGATCAACTGGAGGATCGCGGGGACGTCGGCAGGGGTGGCGGGACGGATGCTCACAGTGTCGCTGCGAGCGCAGCAAGCTGGTCGGTCGCGATGCCCCAGCCAGTCTCGAACCCCATCGCGACATGCGCGTCGCGGTCTGCGGCGGTCCAGTGGCGGACGACCGCGGTGTAGCGGGTGCCCTCCCCCTCGTCGTCGAAAGTCAGGATGCCGGTCATGAACGGCTTGGCAGACGGCTGCCAGTCGCCGGTATAGGCGTCGGTAAAGACGAGGCGGCGGTCGGGGATGACGTCGAGATACTGCCCACGATTGGGATAGTCGGTGCCGTCGGGGGCGCGCATGACGATGAGGCTCGCGCCGCCGGGGCAGACGTCCATCTCCGCCGAGACCGTGGTGAACGGTGGCGGGGTGAACCACTTTACGATCAGCGCTGGGTCGGTCCAGCAGCGGTAGAGCGTGGCGCGCGCCACCGGGATCACGCGCGTTATCGACAGCTCAAAGGCGTCCGCCGGAGTCGGTTGCAGCATGTCGTCCCCCCTGCCCGTCTACTCCGCAGCGACCAGCAGTCCTGCTTCTGCCAAGAGCTTCGCCGCTTTCGCCGCCTCGATCTCAGCCGCCTTCTTCTCGACCAGTCCGACGATGTGGTCGACCATCGCGGGTTCGTCGATGTGGTGGCTCGTGACGCCCGACAGGAAGACCATGTGCTTGCCGTTGCCGCCGCCGGTGATGCCGATGTCGGTTTCGCGCGCTTCGCCTGGGCCGTTGACGACGCAGCCCAGGACGCTGAGCGACAATTCGGTGGTGACGTGGGCGAGCGCGGCTTCGAGGCGTTCGACGGTCTTGACGACGTCGAAGCCCTGACGGGCGCAGCTCGGGCAGCTGACGACGCGGACGCCGCGGGCACGGATGCCGAGCGACTTGAGCATGTGGTAGCCGACCTTGACCTCCTCGACCGGGTCGGCCGACAGCGAGACGCGGATCGTGTCGCCGATGCCGGCCCACAGCAGCATGCCGAGGCCGATCGACGACTTCACCGTGCCGCCCTGCAAGCCGCCGGCCTCGGTGATGCCGAGGTGGAGCGGATAGTCGCACGCCTCCGCCAGCCCGTTGTACGCGGCGACCGCGAGGAAGACGTCGGACGCCTTCACGCTGATCTTGAACTCGCGGAAGTCGGCGTCCTCGAGCAGCTTGGCGTGCTCCAATGCCGATTCGACGAGCGCCTCGGGGCACGGCTCGCCGTATTTCTCGAGGAGGTGGCGATCGAGCGATCCGGCGTTGACGCCGATCCGCATCGAGCAGCCGTTGGCCTTGGCGGCGCGGACGACTTCGCGGACGCGCTCGGGCGAGCCGATGTTGCCGGGGTTGATCCGCAGGCAAGCGGCGCCGGCGTCGGCGGCTTCGAGCGCGCGCTTATAGTGGAAATGGATGTCCGCGATGATCGGCACCTTCGACGCGCGGACGATCTCGCGCATCGCCGCGGTCGATTCGACGTCGGGGCAGCTGACGCGAACGAGGTCGGCACCGACCTCGACGCACTGGCGGATCTGCTCGATCGTCGCCTTGGCGTCCTCGGTCGGGGTGTTGGTCATCGTCTGGACGGTGATCGGCGCGCCGCCGCCGACGGGGACGTTGCCGACCATGATCTGGCGCGACTGGCGACGCGCGATATCGCGCCAAGGCCTAACGCTCATACTCTGTGCTCCGGTGACATGCCGCCGATATAGAGGCTGGCGGCGTTCCGGCCTAGCCCCGTGCGACGAACCCCTGCGCGAAACCGCGCTCGCGCCGCCGCAGCATGACACCGGTCAGGCCGAAACCGGCGATCATCATCAGCCAGCTCGCCGGCTCAGGGACCCACGAGGCGACGAAGCCGTGGAGCCCGGTCGGGTCGAGATAATAGCCGGTGACATCGGTCGACTGGTTGATGCCGAAGACGTTGGTGAAGAACGCGCCGGGAACCGCGATCGGCTCGTAGCCGCCGAAGGCCACGTCGAGGACATACGCCGCCGAGGCGAACCCGGTCGGGCTGCACGCGCATGGATAGAGCGAGTTATACGTCGAGTAGAAATTGTCGGTGATGTTGCCGATCGACGACGACGGCGCGCCGAATGGGTCGGTGTCGAGGGCGATGATCGCGGCACCGGCACCCGGGGCGAACACGCCGAGGAACGGGTGGCTGAAATGGTCGGCGCTGTTGTCGAGGTATGTCCCGGTGAACAGGCCGAGGTCGTTGATCGACGTCACCTGCGTGCCGTAGCCGTCGAGCGGATCTACATCGACCGCGGTGTAGACCCCGCCGAACTCGATGAAGCCGTGCGCGTATTGCGCGAGCGTGCCGACCGTCGCGGCGGGGTCGGTGGTGTAATAGCCGGTCACCGCGCCGAGGTTGTTTAGGCCGATCGCCTCCGAATACAGCGAGGTGACGCCAAAGGTCGGGTCGAGGTTGGGGTCGATATCGGCATAGCTGCCGTCGGCGCCCGAGCGGACGAAGCCCGTCCCGTGGCCGAGCGACGTGACCGAAACGCCGGTGACGTCGCCGGCGTTGTCGATCCCCGCCGCGCCGGTCTGGGCGTAGCCGGGGCGGCTGAAGCTGTTGAAACCGCTGCCGTCCTTGTTGACGGTGAAGGCGGTGTAATTGCCCGGGCCGCCGACGCCGTCGTCATTGACGTAATACCCAGCGGCGAGGCCGGCGTCGTTGATCGAGGTGACGACGGTGCCGAGGAGCGACGCACTGCTCGGGCCATCGACGGTGGTGTAATGATAGCCGGCGGTGGCAGGCGACGCGACGGCAAGCGCCACGGCCAGTGCGAATAGCATCTTCATCGTGCAGCCCCCCGCAACGTACCCCCGTCGCTGCCGTACTCTATATCTTATGGGTGCGTAACGATCAACCATGATCCCCACGGCTGGCATGGTTGCACCCGAGCCGCTACATCGCGGGCGATGCTCCGCCCTTTCATCAAGATGCACGGCCTCGGCAACGACTTCGTCGTGTTCGACGCGCGGAGCCAGCCGCTGGCGCTGACCCCCGCGCAGGTCGTCGCGGTCGCCGATCGCCACACCGGGATCGGCTGTGACCAGCTGATCGTGATCGAGCCGAGCACCGTCGCCACCGCACTGATGCGGATCTGGAACGGCGACGGCGGCGAGGTCGAAGCCTGCGGCAACGCCGCGCGCTGTGTCGCGACGCTGCTCGGAACGAGCGCGACGATTGCGACCGCAGGCGGCATCCTCGATGCGACTTCGACCGCGGGGAGTGCGAGCGTGACTTACCCGCCGCCGCAATTCGACTGGGACGCGATCCCGCTCGCCTATGCGGTCGACACGCGCGACGTGCCGGTGGCGTGGGACAGCCTCGAACACGGGCAGGCGGTCAACGTCGGCAACCCGCACATCGTCTTCTTCGTCGCCGACGCGAACGCGGTGCCGCTCGCCGACCTCGGCCCTCTGATCGAGCATGACGCGCTGTTCCCCGAGCGCGTCAACGTCGGCGTCGCGCATGTCGTCGACCGGGGCCATATCGTGCTCAGGGTGTGGGAGCGCGGCGCCGGATTGACGCTGGCGTGCGGCACTGGTGCGGTGGCGTGCGCGGTCGCGGCGATGCGGCGCGGGCTGGTCGATCCGCGAGTCATGGTGACGCTGCCGGGCGGCGATCTCACGGTGGAGTGGCACGGCGCGGAGGTGACGCTGGCAGGGCCTGCCGTGACCAGTTTCACCGGGACGATCGACCTGTGAGCGTGCTCAATTTCGGCTGCCGCCTCAACGCTGCCGAGGCCGAGCATATCGACGGCATCACCGGATCGGGCGTGATCGTGGTCAACACCTGCGCCGTAACCGCCGAAGCGGTGCGGCAGGCGCGGCAGGCGATCCGCCGCGCCGCCCGCGCGCAGCCCGACGCGCGGATCGTCGTTACGGGCTGCGCTGCGCAGATCGACCCGGCGGGGTTCGCGGCGATGCCCGAAGTTGCGCGGGTGTTGGGGAATGTCGAGAAGCTCGAGGCGGAGAGTTATGCTTTCGCCCTCCCCTCCCCTTCAGGGGAGGGGCGAGAGACGATGCCCTTGCACCGGCCCGGTGGTGGGGCAGTCGCGCACCGGGAAGTTTTTGGTACCCCCTACGAGGGACCAGACACTTATTCCGGCGATGAGCTCGCGGCGACTGCCCCACCCCCGGCCCCTCCCCCGAGGGGGAGGGGAGCAGAAGGCAGCGCAGAGGTGCGTGTGGCCGACATCATGCTCGCCACGAGCATCTCCCCGCGCGCGCCCACAAATTTCGCCCACCACACCCGCGCCTTCGTCGAAATCCAGACCGGCTGCGACCACCGCTGCACCTTCTGCATCATCCCGTTCGGGCGCGGCAATTCACGCTCGCTCCCCGCCGCGACGGTCGTCGAGCACATCGCCCAGCTGGTCGACAACGGCGTCAACGAGGTCGTGCTGACCGGGGTCGACATCACCTCGTTCGGCCCCGAGCCGCTCGGCATCCTCGTCCAGCGCATCCTCCGCGACGTCCCCACCCTCCCCCGCCTGCGTCTGTCGTCGATCGACTCGATCGAGGTTGACGATGCGCTCGTCGAGGCTGCCGCCGATCCGCGCCTGATGCCGCAGTTCCATCTGTCGCTCCAGGCGGGCGACGACCTCATCCTCAAGCGGATGAAGCGCCGTCACAGCCGCGCGCAGGCCGTGGCGATCTGCGACCGCCTCCGCGCCGCCCGTCCCGGCATCGCCTTCGGCGCGGACTTCATCACCGGCTTCCCGACCGAGACCGAGGCGATGTTCGACCAGACGCTGGCCCTGGTCGACGAGTGCGGATTGAGCCAGCTCCACGTCTTCCCCTTCTCACCTCGTCCCGGCACCCCAGCTGCGCGGATGCCGCAGGTCGCCCCCGGCGTTGCCCGCGAGCGCGCTGCCCGTCTCCGCGCGCTCGGCGACCTGCGCCGGTCGGCGGCGATGGCGACGGAGATCGGCCGCCCGCAGCGCATCCTCGTCGAGCGCGACGGCGTCAGCGGGCATAGCGAAACCTTCCTCCCCGTGCGGCTCGCCACCCCCGCCGCGCGCGGCAGCATCGCCCGCGTCACCGCATTGAGCGTGACCGGCGGCAAACTGGATTGCGGATGACCGAAAAGACAAGCTGGCTCTCCCGCCTGACCGCCGGGCTCTCGCGGTCGTCGGACAAGCTCGGCGGCAATCTGTCGGGGCTGTTCGGTGCGGTGCCGTTCGGCACGACGACGCTCGACCCGGCGCGGCTCGAGGCGATCGAGGAGGCGCTGATCGCCTCCGACCTCGGCCCCGCGCTCGCGGCGCGGATCGTCGCCGAACTCGGCTCGGGACAATATGCGCGCGGGATCGACGAGGCCGGGGTCCGCGCGGTCGTCGCCGCCGAGATCGCCAAGGTCCTCGCCCCGGTCGCCAAGCCATTGGAAGTTATCGCCTTCCCGCGCCCCCAGGTGATCCTCGTCGTCGGCGTCAACGGGTCGGGCAAGACCACGACGATCGCAAAGCTCGCGCATCTGTTCGCCGAGCAGGACTATTCGGTGATGCTCGCGGCGGGCGACACCTTCCGCGCCGCGGCAATCGCGCAGCTCAAGATCTGGGGCGCGCGCGCCGGGGTCCCGGTGATTTCGGGCGAGCAGGGCGCCGACGCGGCGGGGCTGGCGTTCACCGCGCTCGATGCGGCGCGGGCGGCGGGGTCGGATGTGCTGATCATCGACACCGCCGGGCGGCTGCAGAACAAGAGCGGCCTGATGGACGAGCTCGCCAAGATCAAGCGCGTGCTGCGCAAGTCGATGCCCGCCGCGCCGCACGACGTCGTCCTCGTCCTCGACGCGACGACCGGGCAGAACGCATTGAACCAGATCGAGGTGTTTCGCGAGGTCGCCGGGGTGACCGGGCTGGTCATGACCAAGCTCGACGGCACCGCGCGCGGCGGCGTCCTCGTCGCCGCGGCGGAGAAGTTCGGCCTGCCGATCCACGCGGTCGGGGTCGGCGAAGGGATTGACGATCTCCGCCCATTCGATGCGACGGTGTTCGCCAAGGCGCTTGCCGGGGGCTGAATGCTGCCAGCTTGCGCGCGGGGGCTGAGCGCGTCACCTTGCGTTAAGCCCCGGGGGCCGAGCGTATCCGGCTTCGAGGAATTGCAACGATGATCCGCCACCTGACGCTCGCCGCCGTGCTCTTCGCCGCTGCGGTCCCGGCCTATGCCGGCGACGGCGCGCGCAATTCGCCGCCGCCGCGCAAGGTTGTCCAGGTCGACGTCTTTGGCACCGATCCGTGCCCGAAGGGTCCGGGCGACGAGATCGTCGTCTGTGCGCGCCTCCCCGAGTCCGAACGCTACCGCATCCCGAAGCCGCTCCGCCAGCAGAAGGTCGAGCGCAAGGAACAGTCGTGGGTCGCGCGCACCCGCGACATCGAGGAGACCGGCCGGGCACAGCGCCCGAACAGCTGCTCAGCGGTCGGCAGCGGCGGACAGACGGGGTGCTGGGAACAGTTCATGCGCGATGCGGCCGCGCAGAAGCAGGCGGATGCGGCGGCTGCTACTGTGCCGTAAGACTGGAGCCCTCGTGCTAGTATCCGGCGTCCTGCACCTTGCGGCAGGAACGTTGACCCGCCGTAACCGTTCGCTCCCGATGACCAAGCCAAATGACCAGGATGATGACGGCGTCGCGCTGACCCCCGAGGAAAACAAGGCGGTCTCCGAGCGCCGGTCGGGATCGGCGAAGGTCGTCCACGAGGTCATCCGCATCCAGGGCGACGACGAGCTCAACCGCCCGGCGCTGTCGCTGCTGTGTTCGGCTTTCGCCGCCGGTGTCGGCATCTCCGCGTCGGTCCTCGCCGAGGCATTCCTCCACCAGCATCTGCCCGATGCGCAATGGACCCCGCTGGTGACGTCGTTCGGTTACTGCGTCGGCTTCGTCATCGTCATCCTCGGCAACCTGCAGCTGTTCACCGAGAACACGATCACCGTCGTCCTCCCCGTTGCGGTCAAGCCGAGCCTGCATAATTTCGGCCGGCTCGGGCGATTGTGGAGCCTTGCGATCGTCGCGAACCTCGCGGGGACGTTCCTTGTTGCCGCGATGCTCGCGCACCGAATGATCGTATCGCAGGATCAGCTCGACGCCGCGGTCGCGGTCTCGGCGAAGCTGCTCGACAACGATGCCGCAACGACGCTGTTGCGCGGTATTCCCGCCGGCTTCCTCGTCGCGTCGATCGCGTGGATCCTGCCGAACGCGCGCGGCAGCGAATTCTGGGTCGTGGTAATGGTCACCTACGTCATCGCGGTCGGCGGGTTCAGCCATGTCGTCGCCGGATCGGGCGAGGCGTGGCTGCTGTGGCTGACCGGCAAGGCGTCGTTTGGCTGGGCGGTCGGCGGGTTCATCGGCCCCGCGCTCGCAGGTAACATCATCGGCGGCACCGGCTTGTTCGCGGTTCTCGCGCACGGACAGGTGCGCGACGAGATCAAGACCGACTAGCCGATCGAGACGATCTCGATCTCTCCCCCGGCGATAACCGCGGTGTCGCCCACGCTCTTGCCGAGCAGGGCGCGGGCGGCGGGGGCGATGTAAGCGATGCGGCCGGCGGCGGGGTCGGCTTCGTCTTCACCAGTGATGCGGTAGGTCGCGAACGTTCCGTCGGCGCGTTCGAAGGTGACGGTGCAGCCGAAGCGGACTTGATCGCAGTCGGCGGCCTCGATCAGCTGCGCGCTCGCCCGGCGGCTGCCCCAGTAACGCAGGTCGCGAGTGGCGCGTGCCATTGCGGTGCGGTCGGCGGAAATCCCGCCCCCGGCCTGCGCGGCATCGTAAGCGGTGCGCGCGGTCGCGAGTTCGGCGTCGAGTTGCGCGAGGCCCGATGTAGTGACGAGGTTCGGGTGCGTTGAAATCGGGCGGTCGGGGAGGTCGGCAGCGACGGCCTCGGCATCGCCCTCCTTGGTGAAGGCGACGCTCATGGCACGAGGATCTGGCGGATCGCGCGGCCGCTCGCGAGTTCGTCGAGCGCGGCGTTGATGCCGGACAGCGGACCTGTCGAGGTCAGCAGCCGCTCGACGGGCAGGCGTCCGGCCTTCCACAGCGCGATATAGCGCGGGATGTCGCGGCTCGGGATAGCCGAGCCCATATAGCTGCCCATCAGCATCTTGCCGTCGCCGACCAGCGACACTGCCGGAATGCTGAGCAATTCCGCGGGGTTGGGCAGGCCGACGGTGACAGTGCGGCCGCCGCGACGGGTGACCCTGTATGCTTCGGCGAGGACGGCTGCCTTGCCGACGGTCTCGATCGCGACATCGGCACCGCGGCCGGTCAGCGCCTTGACCGTGGCGGCGGCTTCGTCGGGTGCGACCGCTGCCGCCGCGCCGAGGTCGAGCGCGAGAAGTCGTTTGGATTCAACCGGATCGACCGCGATGACCGGCTGCGCGCCGCTGGCGAGGGCACCGAGCAACGCCGCCAGCCCGACCCCGCCGAGACCGTAGACGACGACGCTCTCGCCCGGCCGGACCTTCGCCGAATTGACCACCGCACCGACCCCAGTCAGCACCGCGCAGCCGAAAAGCGCAGCAATTTCAGCAGGGATGTCGCGGTCGACCTTGACCGCCGAGCGTTCGTCGACGACCGCATGGGTGGCGAAGCCCGAGACGCCGAGGTGGTGGAAGATATCGGCACCGTGGTCGTGGAGCCGGTGCCCCCCGGTCAGCATCACCCCCGCGCCGTTCGCCGCGGCGGCGGGCGCACACAAATAGCCCTCACCCGCACCACAGTCCGCACATCGGCCGCACGCTGGGAGGAACGACAGGACCACCCGGTCGCCCACCGCAAAGGCGCTGTCCGCCGATCCGGTGGCCTCGACGATCCCAGTCGCCTCATGCCCGAGCGCCATCGGCGTCGGGCGGACCCGGTCGCCGTTGACCACCGACAGGTCGGAATGACACAGGCCGGCGGCGTCGATCCGCAGCAGCAATTCGCCGGGTCCCGGAGGCGCAAGGTCGAGCTCGGCGAGGCGCAACGGGCGGCTCGTGTCATAGGGTGCGGCGGCACCGATCGCGTCGAGGACGGCGGCAGTTATCTTCATGCCGCGCGATCTAACATTCGCTCACTCACTCCGCGAATCCATTTGCTGCTAAACAATAAAGCGCCCTTGCGACGGCGGCCCTTGACGCTCAAGCTGCCTGTCCGCCAATGATGGCATGGTAGGTAAGCGTTGAGATTCCGGCAACGGGAGACAAGCAGCATGCCGAACACGAGTTTTTCCGTTTACCAGCGCGAGGGAAAACGCCGCCTCTACGAACGCTTTACAACGGGCAACTACGTTGTCGCCGTACGCGATACGGTTGCGCTGCAGAAATTCGTCCGGCCGACCGCGCTCAAGCCTTTGTCGGATCGCTACGGCCTGAGCGCTCTGATCGTCAGTTACGGCGCGGGAAGCACGGGTTATAGTGAGCTCTGGCTCGACCCGAAGTTCAAGCGCTATCGCGATGCGCATCTCAGTTTTTTTGACTCAATCAATGTTGAAGTGCCGCCCGATATTCTCAACGGCGGCGGCAGCGATCACGCCTTTCCTAGGAGTGCTGGCAATAACGAAGCGGGTCTAACTTTGATGAATTTCATCGATCGAAACCTTAACAGCAGTTTCGGAGGCGGATGGGAAAAACGGCTTAAGCATCGCGTAATGGCCGAAGGCCTTCCTGCCTGGGGTAATCTTGTAGATCTGGCAAAAGCGCTCGGGCATCGGCTCAACGATTCGCTTGACTATACTGGATCGATCATGCGGCTGCCCGACGTGTTGATCGCGGCAGGGGATGCGCCCCCAAGCGATCGCCCAGCGCTCGAACACGCGGCACAACAGGCGCTCGAGGATTGGAAACAACAAGATATCGCGCTCGCCGTGAGGGACAAGCAGATCGTTCTATAGTCCTCAAGACAGCCCCACGACCTGTCCCTCTGCATCGAGCCCAATCCCGTTCGCGGCGGGGACGCGCGGCAGGCCGGGCATCGTCATGATCGCGCCACAGATCGCGACGACGAACCCTGCCCCCGCCGCGAGCCAGACTTCGCGGACGTCGACGACGTGATCCTCGGGTGCGCCGAGCCGCGCCGGATCGGTCGTAAAGCTGTACTGCGTCTTTGCCATGCACACCGGCAAATGGCCGTAGCCCGCCGCCTCCCAGTGCGCGAGCTGGGCATGGACCGCGGGCGACGTGGTGACGCCGGTCGCGCGATAGATGCCGGTGGCGATCGCCTCGATCTTCTGGAACAGCGGCAGGCCGGCGGGGTACAGCGGCGCGAACCGCGCGGTGCTGCCCTCGGCGAGCGTCGCGACTGCCTCCGCCAACTCGACCGCCCCTGCCCCGCCGTCGGCCCAGTGGCGGCAGACGATCGCCTCGACGCCGTGCGCTGCGGCGGCGGCCTGGAGCGCGGCGGTCTCGGCGTCGCTGTCGCCCTGGAAATGGTTGATCGCGACGACCGCGGGGACGCCGAAGCTGCGGACATTGTCGATGTGCCGCGCGAGGTTGACCGCGCCGCGTGTCACCGCCGCGACGTCCTCGCGACCCAAATCGGCCTTGGCGACGCCGCCGTTCATCTTTGCCGCGCGGACGGTGGCAACGATCACGACTGCCGCCGGGGCGAGGCCCGCCGCGCGGCACTTGATGTCGAAGAATTTCTCCGCGCCGAGGTCGGCCCCGAAGCCCGCCTCGGTCACCGCATAGTCGCCGAGCGCGAGTGCGGCGCGGGTCGCGATCACCGAATTGCAGCCGTGGGCGATGTTGGCGAACGGCCCGCCGTGAACGAACGCGGGATTGCCCTCGAGCGTCTGGACGAGGTTGGGCTTTATCGCATCGCGCAGCAACACCGCCATCGCGCCGTCGGCGGCGATGTCGCGCGCGGTCACCGGGCGGCGGTCGTGGGTTTCGGCGACGACGATCCGCGCGAGCCGCGCCTGCAGGTCGGCAAGATTTTCGGCGAGGCACAGGCACGCCATGACTTCGCTCGCGACGGTGATGTCGAACCCCGATTCGCGCGGGAAGCCGTTCGCTGGGCCGCCGAGCGACTGGACGATGTCGCGCAATGCTCGGTCGTTGACGTCGAGCGCGCGCCGCCACGTCACGCGGCGGACGTCGATGCCGAGCGCGTTGCCCCAGTGGATGTGGTTGTCGAGCAGCGCGGTCAGCAGGTTGTGCGCGGCGGTGATCGCGTGGAAGTCGCCGGTGAAATGAAGGTTGATGTCGACCATCGGCGCGACCTGTGCACGGCCGCCGCCGGTCGCCCCGCCCTTCGCCCCGAAGCACGGCCCCATCGACGGCTCGCGCAGCGCCAGCACCGCGCGGCGTCCGGTCCGGTTCAGCGCATCGGCGAGCCCGATCGACGTCGTCGTCTTGCCCTCCCCCGCAGGCGTCGGGTTGACCGCGGTGACGAGGATCAGCTTGCCGCGCGGCGGCTGCGTCGCCAGCCAGTCGAGGTCGATCTTCGCCTTGTCGCGGCCGTACGGCTCGACCGCGGCGGCGGGAACACCGAGCCGACCGGCGACTTCGGCGATCGGCAACAGGTCGACGGTGCGGGCGATTTCAAGATCGGTGGGCATCGCCAATCCCTAGCGGCTGCGGCGGCCCGCTGCCAAGCGTCGCGGCGATCCCGGTCGAGATGACGCGGCAGCGCGGCCGCCCGGCGGCCTGCCGTCGTGACAACGACACATGGGGTGGGTATCGCAGCATGACTCGGGTCGCGGCGGCGTGATCGACAGCAGGGGAAGATCGATGCCGGTGGCGCAATGCAGCTGTGGTGGCCTGACCGCCACGGTCGACGCCTATTCGCCGGTGGTCGCGGCGTGCCATTGCCTCGCGTGCCAGCGCCGGTCGGGGTCGCCCTTCGGCACCGCCGCTTACTTTCCGGTCGAGGCGGTGACGATCACGGGTGAGCGTCGCGAGTGGACGCGCGCGACCGCGAGCGGATCGACCGCAACGACGAGTTTCTGCCCGACGTGCGGTGGCACCATCGCGCTCGCGCTCGCGCGGCGTCCCGAAATGATCGGCATTCCGATCGGGACCTTCGCCGATCCGCACTACCCGTCGCCGATCCGGTCGGTCTGGGAAGAGGATAAGCACGACTGGGTCGAGGTCACCGCCTTCCAGCATTTTCCGCAAGGGTCCCAGTGATGCGTTCGCTTATCGTCGCCGTCGCGCTCACGATCGCAGCGCCCGCTGCTGCACGATCGCCGAGCATCCCTGTCGCCGACGCCCCCGAACTCGCCGCACTCGGGCCGTCGGCGGTCGGGCTCGAGCATGTCACGGTGACGACGCCCGCGGGGCGCAGCCTCGACGTCATGGTCTGGTATCCGGCGACGCCGGCTCCGGGAGCGAAGCCCCAGACTTATGCCCGGACCCTGACCCCCGACGACTTTCCGCCGCTCGCCGTGACGACCGAGGGGATCGCGGTCCCGGGCGCACCCGCCAAGCCGGGCCGCCTGCCGCTCGTCATCATCAGCCACGGCTTCGGCGGCTGGGCCGGGGGCATGACCTACCTCGCCGAGAACATCGCGTCGAAGAACTACATCGTTGCGGCGATCGACCATGCCGACGGCCAGGGTGGCGTCAACGGCGGCGGCGCGGCGGGGCGGCTCAAGCGCGTCGCCGGCACGATCATTAACCGCGCGCGCGACCAGGAGGCGGTGCTGTCCGCCCTCGCCGCGCGCGCCGCCGACCCGAAGGACGCGATCGGCCGCCGGATCGATGCGAGCAACATCGCCATCATCGGCTATTCGATGGGCGGCTTCGGCGTGCTCGCGACCGCGGGCGCGGCATACGACAAGAACGCCCCGACCGTCGCCCCGCTCGGCGGGCGGCTCGACGACCAGACCGTCCGCGTCGTCGATCCGCGCCTGAAGGCGATCGTCGCGATCGCGCCATGGGGCGGCCAGCCGGCGTTCCGCTCGTGGACCGCCGACAGCGTCGCCGCGATCAAGGTGCCGTCGCTGTTCATCGCCGGGGATCACGACGACGTCGCGCAATATCCCGACGGCATCCGCTGGCTTTACGACCATGCGACCGGCTCGAACCGCTGGCTGCTCGTCTACCGCGAGGCGCATCACAACACCGGCGGCAACCCGCCGATGCCCGAGACGCGCGACCGCCCCGACATGGCCGAAAGCTTCGCCGAGCCTGTGTGGCGGGCAGAGCGGATCAACGCGATCAACCAGCATTTCGTCACCGCCTTCCTCGACCGCTTCCTCAAGGGCGACGCGAAGCACGGCGCTTATCTTGACGTCCCGACGGTCGACGGCGACGCGGCGACGTGGGCAGATGCGCCCCGCGGTTATGCCGGGGCGGCGCAGGCGACGTACTGGCCCGGCTTCCAGCGCCGCTGGCTGCTCGGCCTCGAACTTCACCACGACGCGGCGCAGTGACGGCAGGCAGAGCCATCGAGCACAAGCGCACCTTCCACACCCTCGACGGGCTGCGCGGGATCGCGGCGCTCGCGGTGGTGTTCCGGCACATCCCCGAGAATGCGATCGGCAGCCTGACGCCCGAAAGCTATCTCGCGGTGGATTTGTTTTTCATCCTCAGCGGCTTCGTCCTCGCGCACGCGTACGAGGCCCGGCTGCGAGCGGGGATGGGGATCGTCGACTTCTTCGCCGCGCGGCTGATCCGGCTCTATCCGCTATACCTCGTCGCGAGCCTGATCACGCTGTTGATCGTCTTCGTGCCGGCAATGCCCGGCCATTATCACCCGCCCGCCCCGACGCTGCGCGACATCGTCTTTGCGCTGTTCTTCGTGCCGCAGATCGATGCGGCGCAGCCCAACCTTAGCCTGTATCCGCTCGTCGGACCGGCATGGTCGCTCGCCTTCGAGCTGGCGGCGAACCTCGTCTTTGCGGTCGTCGCGCCTTACCTCGGCAAGTGGTTGCTCGCCTTGATCGTTGCCGCCGGGGCGGCCTTGCTGATTGCCGCCGCGTGGTATTTCGACTCGATCGACGTCGGCTATATGCAGGCAAATGTCTGGGGCGGGATCGGGCGAGTC
The DNA here is from genome assembly GCF_018982885.2 of Polymorphobacter megasporae. Lineage (NCBI taxonomy): Bacteria > Pseudomonadati > Pseudomonadota > Alphaproteobacteria > Sphingomonadales > Sphingosinicellaceae > Glacieibacterium > Glacieibacterium megasporae. The sequence continues at coordinate 3,892,543 of NZ_CP081848.1, forward strand.
GGCTTCGGCTTCTTCGCCGGGGTCGCTGCATACCGGCTTTGGCGCGCCGAGGCGCTGCCGTGGCTCCGGATTCCGCCGTGGGCGGCGATCGGCGTCGTCGTCGCGATCTTCGCGGTCGAGCCGGCTCAATATCAGGCCATGCGCGATACCGTGGCGATTATTCTAATGCCTGCGCTCGTCCTCGCCAGTGCACGAAACGAGCCGGGGCGTTGGCTCGCGCGGCCGTTCGCGATCGCGGGCGGCGCGTCGTACGGCATCTACGTCCTCCACAAACCGATCGAGTCTTGGTTCGAGACGCTGCTGCCGTGGCGGCGCGTCCTCGTCTACGACGGGCTTGGATCGTGGGGAGCAGTCGCGCTCGTCGCTTTGGTCTTCGTTACGGCGCTTTTGCTCGACCGGTTTTACGACCGCCCTGTCCGTCAACGCCTGACCGCCATGTGGCGCGGTGTGCGAGAGGACTACCACAGCGCGCCGCGAGTGCTTAGATAGGCGCACGAACACGCCCGAGGGGACCTGTGATGGCCAGCGAAGCACCGATCGTCCTGACGCCGCCTGTGCCCGTCGCACCGGTTGCCGCCTCGCGTGCCGGCGGGCTGGTCCCGGTCAGCGACAAGGCGGCGAGCGAGTTGGACGCGCGCGCCGAGGCCTTCGTCACCGACCTCGTCGCTTTGGACGCCGCCTCCCCCGAATTCGGCCGCAAGGTCGACGAACTGACGGCATTGGGCGCGAAGCAGATCGCCGACGCCGCCGGGCAGACCAACCGCTTCCTCGACAAGCCGGTCCGCGCGATGGACAAGGACACCGGCATCGGCAGCGACCTCACCGCGCTGCGCCAGACCGTCGAGGACCTCGACCCGTCGAAGCGCGGCAAGCTGACGAGCCGCAAGAAATTGTTCGGGCTGATCCCCTTCGGCGGTGACAAGCTCCGTGACTATTTCGACAGCTACAAGTCGGCGCAGTCGCACATCTCGACGATCCTCGAGCGGCTGAAGGACGGCAAGGACGAGCTGTTGACCGACAATGCCGCGGTCGACGTCGAGCGGGCGAACCTGTGGACGACGATGGGCAAGCTCGAACAGATGGTCCACGTCTCGAAGACGCTCGACGCCAAGCTCGAGGACAAGGCGAACGAGCTCGACTACACCGACCCGGCGAAGGCCAAGGCGATCCGCGAGAGCGCGTTGTTCTACGTCCGCCAGCGGACGACCGACCTGCTCACCCAGATGGCGGTGTCGGTGCAGGGCTATCTCGCGCTCGACCTCGTCAAGAAGAACAATGTCGAGCTGATCAAGGGCGTCGACCGCGCGTCGACGACGACCGTCGCCGCACTACGCACCGCGGTCACCGTCGCGCAGGCGCTGACGGCGCAGAAGCTCGTGCTCGAACAGATCGGCGCGCTCAACACGACGACGGCGAAGATGATCGATGGCACGGGCGAACTGCTTCGCACCCAGACCGGGGTAATCCACCAGCAGGCGGCAAGCTCGACGATCCCGATCGAGACGCTCCAGCGCGCGTTCCAGAACATCTACGCGACGATGGACGCGATCGACACGTTCAAGGTCCAGGCGCTCGCGTCGATGAAGACGACGGTCGACACGCTCGGGGTCGAGGTCGAGAAGTCGCGCGGCTACATCGCCCGCTCGGCGGGGCAGGCACAGCTGAGCACCCCGGCGGCGGCAACCCAGATTTCCTCGTCGTTCGCCCCCGTCTGATGGCGAAGTTCCGCGACTTCGAGGAGCGGATGGAGCGTTTCGACGAGGTGATGTCGCGCATCCCGATGCTCCAGCCGATTAGCGATATCCTGCGCGAGGGCCGAGCCGGGCGTGATGTCCGGCGGCGGCGGGCGCAGCGCAAGGCGCAGCGCATCGGCCAGAAGGCGATGCGAATGGCGCTGACCGTCATCGCGGTGCTCGTCGGTTCGGTGATGTGGGGGGTGCTCGTCGGGCCGATCGGCATCGGCGCGTTCATGGCGGTGATCCTCGCGACGATCTGTCTGCTGATCGCGCTCGGCACCTATCCGCGCGATACCGCGCCCGAACCGGTCAAGCTCGCCACCGCCAAGCCCGCAGTGCTGCCGGCGCAGGTCGATGCGTGGCTCGACGCTAAGCGCCGCTCGCTGCCGCTGCTTGCCGCGCCGAAGGTCGACGCGATCTCGGCGCAGCTCGCCGCGCTCGGCCCCCAGCTTGCCGCCGTCCCGGCAGGCGACCCGACCGCGCTCGAATTGAACCGCCTGCTCGGCAAGCACCTGCCGGAACTCGTCGACCGTTACGAGAAGGTCTCCCCTGCCCAGCGCAAGGTCGCGACGGTCCCCGGCGGCCCGACGATCGAGCGGCAGCTGGTCGACGGGCTGGGGCTGATCGAGGCGGAACTGGTGCGGGTCAACGAGCGGCTGGGCGCAGAGGACCGCGACGCGTTTCTGGTGCAGGGCAAGTTCCTCGAAAACCGCTACGGCAAGGACGGGACGCTGAGTTGATCCTCCCCGCCTTCGGGGAGGGGGACCGCGCCCTTCTTGGGGCGTGGTGGAGGGGCGGTGGAGCGAGCTCGCACTCAGAGCCCGCTCAACCGCCCCTCCACCGCAAGAGCGGTCCCCCTCCCCGAAGACGGGGAGGATTTTCGTGACTCCGCAGTACGACGTCATCGTCCTCGGCGCCGGAGCCGCCGGCATGATGGCCGCCGCGACCGCGGGTGCGCGGGGGAAGCGCGTCCTCCTCCTCGACCACGCCGACGAGCCCGGGAAGAAGATCCTGATTTCGGGCGGCGGGCGGTGCAATTTCACCAACATCGGCGCGACGCCCGACCGCTTCCTGTCGGCCAACCCGCATTTCGCCCGCTCGGCGCTCGGGCGCTATACCCCGGCGGACTTCGTCGCGCTCGTCGAGAAGCACCGCGTCGCGTATCACGAGAAGACCCTCGGCCAGTTGTTCTGCGACGGCTCGGCTCGGCAGATCGTCGCGCTGCTCGTCGACGAATGCGATGCGGCGCACGTCGAGACGCGGCTCGGCCACCGCATCAGTGCGGTCGACCATGACGGCGGCGGCTTCCGCGTCGCCACCGATCACGGCGACTTTACCGCCTCCGCTTTGATCCTCGCCACCGGCGGCCCGGCGATCCCGAAGCTCGGTGCGACCGGCTTCGCCTATGATGTCGCGCGCAAGTTCGGGCTCAAGATCGTCGAGCCGCGCCCCGGCCTCGTCCCGCTGACCTTCAGCACCGACTTCCTCGACCTGTGCCGCGGGCTGAGCGGGGTCGCGGTCGATGCCGTCACGTCGATCGGCAGGACGGTGTTCAAGGAGGCCTTGCTGTTCACCCACCGCGGACTGTCGGGCCCGGCGATCCTGCAGATCTCGTCTTACTGGCACGGCGGCGCGGTGACGCTCGACCTCGCCCCCGGGACCGACGTCGGCGCATGGCTGCGCGATCGCCGCCGGACCCGCCCGCGCGCCGAGGGAGCGACGTTGCTCGGCGAGTTGCTCCCTTCGCGGCTGGCGAGCGCGCTGAGCACGCGGCTGGGGCTCGGCGGCACGCTCGCCAACCTCAACGACCGCGCGCTCGACGCGGCGGCGGCGGGGGTATCGGCGTTCAGCGTCATCCCGACCGGCACCGAGGGGTTCGCCAAGGCCGAAGTCACCACCGGCGGAATCGATACCGCCGGGCTGAGTTCGAAGACGATGGGCGCGACCGCGGTCCCCGGCCTGTACGCGATCGGCGAGGCGGTCGACGTCACCGGCTGGCTGGGAGGGTATAATTTCCAGTGGGCGTGGGCGAGCGGGGTGGCGGCGGGCAACGCGGTTTGAGTTGATCGGCCAACTATGGCTTAACCCGGCAAAGGCCCGGCGAGGTCATGGGGAGTAAGCGATGCGTGTCTGGCAGAAATCGGCGGTCGGGCTGGTCGTGTTCCTCGTCCTCGTCGCGATCGGGCTGATCGTCTGGGAGCCGCTAACCGCCGCCTCCCCGGCCCCCGACACCAAGGTCGCGCACGACGCGCGCATCCGCCGCGACAGCTTCGGCGTCCCGCACATCGACGGCAAGACCGACGCCGACGTCGCCTATGGCCTCGCCTACGCCGAATCGGAAGACGACTTCCATACGATCGAGGAGTTGCTCGCCGCGATTCGCGGGCGGTCGGCGGCGATCAGCGGCGCGGAGGGGGCGAAGATCGATTATGTCGGCGCGCTGATCGACGCGCGCGGCACCGCAGCGGCGAAGTACGACACGCTGTCGCCCGCGACCCGTGCGCTCGTCGAGGCGTATGCCGCCGGGATCAACCGCTACGCCGACACCCACGCGAGCGAGGTTCGGCTGTCGAACCTGTTCCCGGTCACCGGCCACGACGTCGTCGCGGGCTTCGCGCTGCGTTCGCCGTTCTTCTTCGGGCTCGACCGGACCTTGGGCGCGCTCAACGACAGCAAGCTGCCGCCACGCGACGCCTCCCCGGCGAGCGAGCGCGGGTCGAACGGCTTTGCCGTGACCGCGGCACGCTCGACCGACGCCACGACGCGGCTGATCTCGAACTCGCACCAGCCGTGGACCGGCGGGGTCGCGTGGTACGAGGCGGTGGTCCATTCGGGCGAGGGCTGGGACTTCGCCGGGGCGCTGTTCCCGGGAGCGCCGTTCGTCCTGCTCGGGCACAACAAGACGCTCGGCTGGACCAACACCGTCAACCGCCCCGACCTGATCGACACCTACAAACTTGTGATGAGCGCCGACGGCACGCACTATCGCTACGACGGGCAGTGGCTGCCGCTCGAGACGCACCGCGTCTGGCTGCGCGTCCGCTTCGGCCCATTCGTCCTGCCGATCCCGAAGATGATCGCGCGGTCGCGGCAGGGGCCGGTCGTGACCAACAAACTCGGCAGCTTCGCGGTGCGCTACACCGGCTTCGGCGACGTCCGCCAGATCGAGCAATATTACCGGCTCAACAAGGCGCGCGACTTCGGCGAGTGGCGCGCGGCGATGGCGATGCAGGCGGTGCCGGCGACGAACTTCATCTACGCCGACGCGGCCGGGCATATCGCGATGGTCTATAATGCACTGTTCCCGCACCGCACTCCCGGGTTCGACTGGCTCGGCGTCCTGCCCGGCGACACCTCGCGCGACGTCTGGACGAGCTACGAGCCCATCGCCGCCGACCCGGCGATCGTCGACCCGAAAAGCGGCTGGGTGGCGAATTCGAACAACACCCCGTTCGTCGCGACCGGCGCAGGCGACAATCTCGACCCGAGCAGCTTCCTGCCCGCGCAGGGCATCGAGACGTACATGACCAACCGCGCCTACCGCTTCCGCGACCTGTTCGCCGGTCTTGGGACCGCGAAGATCAGCCGCGCCGACCTGCTGCGGATCAAGTTCGACAAGGGCTATTCGCGGCAGTCGTGGGCGGGGACATGGATCGCGCGGGTGCTCGCGGTCGACCCGAAGGGCGATGCCAATATCGCGAAGGCACAGGCGCTGCTGCGGACGTGGGACTGGACGCTCGACGGCAAGAATCCCGCCGATGCGCTGGCGATGTTCGTCCTGTCGTCGGCGGCGGGACAGGGCTATCGCGGCGACCCGCTGCCCGATGCGCGTGAGGCGCTCGCCGCCGACGTCGCCTTCCTGATGACGCACGCCCACCGGCTCGACCCGCCCTTGGGCGACATGCTGCGGATCGTCCGCGGGACAACCGATATCCCCGTCATCGGCGGGCCCGAGGAGTTGCGCGCGGTGTATTCGAAGATCGACGACAAGCGCGGTGCCCGCGTCGCCGACCTCGGCGACAGCTTCATAATGCTCGTCGAGTGGAAAGACGGGCAGGTCCATTCCGAGTCGATCAGCCCGTACGGGGCGGCGATCGAACGCCCCGGGTCGCGGCATTACAGCGACCAGAGCGCGCTGTTCGCGGCAGAGAAGTTCAAGCCGGTGTGGTTCAGCGAGGCGGAACTGGCGGGGCACGTCGAGCGGGATTACCGGCCGTGACGTCTAACTCCTCCCCCGAAGACGGGGGAGGAGTTAAAGGCGTCCCATCACCCTTACCGACTCGCGGTCTGCGCCGCCCCGGTCACGCGCCAGACCTTGTTGCCGACGTCGTCCGCCACCAGTAGCCCGCCCTTTGCATCGATCGTCACCCCCACCGGGCGGCCCTGCGCCTTGCCGTCCGCCGTCAGGAACCCGGTGAGGACATCGACCGCCGGTCCGCTCGGCACGCCCTGCGCGAACGGCACGAAGATGACCTTGTAGCCGCTGAACGGCTTGCGGTTCCACGAGCCGTGCTGGCCGACGAACGCGCCATCGGCATACGCGGCAGGCAGTGCCGAATCGCCCTTGGCGAACGTCAGCCCGAGCGAAGCGGTGTGCGGCCCGAGGGCATAGTCGGGCTTGATCGCGCGGGCGACGAGATCGGGGCGCTGGTCATTGACGCGGACGTCGACGTTCTGGCCGTAATAGCTGAACGGCCAGCCGTAGAAGCCGCCGTCGGTCACGCTCGTCATATAATCGGGGACGAGGTCGGAGCCGATCTCGTCGCGCTCGTTGACCGCGGTCCACAATTTGCCCGACGCCGGCTCCCAGCCCATCCCGTTCGGATTGCGCAGGCCGCTGGCGAAGATGCGGTGGGTCCCGGTCTTGAGGTCGATCGCCCAGATCGCGGCGCGCCCGGTCTCGGCGGCGAGGCCGTTGTCGCCGACGTTCGAGTTCGACCCTACCGTCGCGTACAGCGTCGCGCCGTCGCGGCTGGCGAGGATGTTCTTGGTCCAGTGGTGGTTGATCAGTCCGGCGGGGAGGTCGACGACCTTGGTCCCGGGAGTCGCGATCGCGGTCGCGCCCGGGGTGTAGGCGAACTTGAGCACCGCGTCGGTGTCGGCGATATAAAGGTCGTTGCCGACCAGCGCCATGCCGAACGGCGAGTTGAGTCCCTTGAGGAACACGGTCTTGACGTCGGCGACCCCGGTCCCCTTCGTGTCCCGAAGCAGGGTAATACGGTTCGGGCTCGCCACCGTCGCCCCGGCGCGGCCCATGATCAGCCCTTGGACCCAGCCCTTGATACCCTTGCTATCCTCGGGCTTCGGCGGCGAATTCGTCTCGGCGACAAGGACATCGCCGTTCGGCAGGACGTACAGCCAGCGCGGATGATCGAGCCCCTCGGCGAAGGCGGCGACCTGCAGCCCGGGACCCGCCACCGGCTTCGCGCCTGCTGCCCATCGCTGGACCGAGGCGACGTTGACCGTCGGCAGCAAGGTCGCGTTCGGCGCAGGCAATGACGGGTTGGCCCCCATCCCCGACGCGACCGGGAGGGTCGCCTTCTCGCCGCACGCCGACAGGGCCAGCGCCGCGAGGGCGATCGGATAGAGATGGCGCATAATCGAGGGTCCCGTCGGTGTGGAGGTCAACGCCACGCCACCATCGCCGTTCCGGGCAGTTCAGGCAAAGCCGAGGATCGCATCAGCCAGTTCGGCCGTCCGATGGAGCGGGAGGAAATGGTCGACTCCGTCGAAGCGCGTGACCGTCACCCCCGGCAGCGCTGCAATCGCCGCCGCATCGGTCGGGTTGACCGTGCTGCGTTCGGTGCCGTGGAGCACCGTCAGCCCGCCGCGCCATCCGGTCACCGCCGCCTCGAGCCGGGGCGACACCGCGGCGAAGGTGGCCGACTCCCACGCCGGTGCGCAGGCAAGTTCGACTTGCCCGTCGTCGCGGTCACGCAAACCTCCGTCGAGATACGCGTCGAGCGCGCCATCGGGCCATGAAGCAAAGACCCCGCGCCCGTCGTACGCCGCGCGAATCGCATAGCGCGACGGCCAGACGGCGCGGCGGCGGAGCGCCTGTTCGGCGAGCGGATTGCCCCCGGGCCGCGCCGGGTTCCAGTCGGCGGCGGCGGCGAACGCGACGAATGCAGGTTCGGCCATGACGACCGCGCGGACGGTGCCGGGCATCCTCGCCGCGCACTCCATACTGACCGTCGCCCCCATCGAATGCCCCGCGAGGATCAGCACCGGCGGCACCGGCAGGACCGCGAGCAGCGCGGCGAGATCGTCGGCATAAGTCGCCCAGCTTGTCATGTCCGCCGGATCGGCCTCGAGCGGCGTCGAGCCATGCCCGCGCGAATCGCTCGCGACGACGTTGACGTGGGGAGTCAGGCGATCGAACAGCGGGCGGTAGAGCGCCGCGCACATGCCGGTCGCGTGGGCGAAATGAACCAGCGGTGCCGCCGGACCGGCCGCAAACGACTCGATCGTCGCCACGGTGCCAACGGCTGTTTCGCGAAATTTATACTGCATCGGCGCGGCTATGCCAGATGCGCGGTCAGGCTCCTAGCGACTGGCCTCACGCTGCAGATACGTGTTCGCCGTCGGATGCGCCGCGGGCGGCAGGAGCACGAGACGGCGCGCGCCGACCCAAACTTCAACAGCGCTCCCGTTGCCGAAGCCGCGCGCATGAACCACGGCAGCCTCGTCGCTCGGCAGGCGAAGCACCTGCGCGGTGTCGACGACGCCACCAGCGTTCAGCTTGAAGAACCGGTAGTCCAGCATTCGATCCCCACTCAAAAAGTGGCCACGCGATTAAATTTTATAGTAAACTTCTATTTACGTTGAAGCAACAGGCTGCGTCGGCGTCGCGAACTTTCATTTCCGGCGCGATATGACATTCCGGCGAAGGACTTGCCGCCGATGCGCGCCTCCGGCATCGTACGGTTATGGCGGGACGGTGGCGTACGGCGGTAGTGGCGATGGGGGTGGCCGTGTTCGGCGCGCTGCTCACCGGGCGTGCCGGCGGCGACTCGCCACCCGGAGTCGCGGCGTTTGCCCCCGCCGGATCGGTCGAACGCGTCGAGCAGATCAAGCTCCGCTTTGCCACCCCGATGGTCGCGTTCGGCGACCCGCGCCTGCCCGCCCCGGTCGCGGGAAACTGCAGCGAAGGCGCGACCGGCCGCTGGGTCGACGCGCAAAATTATGCGATCGACCTGCCCGCACCGCTCAGCGGCGGGCGGCGCTGCACCTACGACCTGACGCCGGGGATCAAGGATGCGCGGGGCGCGGCGCTGACCGGGCAAAAGCGCTTCGTCTTCGATACCGGCGGCCCGAACATCCGCGTCGCCGTCCCCAACGACGGCGCCGGGCAGATCGAGGAGGACCAGGTCTTCCTTCTCGCACTCAATGCTGCACCGACCCCGGCGTCGGTGACCGCCGGCGCGTCGTGCATTATCGACGGCGTCGGCGAAGCCGTGCCGCTCGACATCCTGCCCGACGCGACGCGGGCGAAGATCACCGACGGCGCCGAGCAGGATTACCGGATGCGCCGCTTCCTGCTCCGGGCCGGAGCGATCGCGCCCGAAGCCGATTCGGGCGAGACGCCGCAGCCCAAGGCCGTCGTCGTCGCCGCGCAGTGCCGCCGCGCGCTGCCGTCGGGCGGTCGCGTCGCGATCGTATGGAATGCCGGCATCCGCACCGCCGACGGTCTCGCTACGCTTCGTCCGCGCCGCCTCGACTTCACCGTCCGCCCGGCGTTCAGCGCGCGCTTCGAGTGCAGCCGGGCTAACCCCGCCGCCGCGTGCTCGCCGATCGAGCCGATGACGGTACGCTTTGCCGGGCAGGTTCCTGCCGCCATCGCCCGCGGCATCAAGCTGGTCGACGCGAGCGGCAAGGAACTCGCCGCGACGCCAATCAAGGACCACGTTCAGACTGTCGATTCGGTCGAGTTCAAGGGCCCGTTCGCCGAACGCACCAAGTTCCGCGTCGTCATGCCCGCCAACCTCGCCGACGACGCCGGCCGCCCGCTGGTCAACGCCGCGCGTTTCCCGCTCGACGTCGCCACCGATGACGCCCCGCCGCTGGTCAAGTTCGCTTCGACCTTCGGCATCATCGAAGCAGCCGAGGGCGGCGTTCTGCCCGTCACCGTCCGCGCGGTCGAAAGCAGGCTAGGCGGCAGCGACGCGGGGCCACTCGGCGGGCGCGACGTCTCGGTCACCACCGATGCCGCGGTCGCCGCCTGGCTGGTGCGGCTCAACGATGCCGAGGAACGGACGCAGGACGAGGAGCCGATCGCCGGGACCGAACGGGTCAAGCGCATCGAAACCACCCGCAACACCCCGCTGATCGCTGCCGCCGCCCCCGCGCGCCATTTCACCATCGACCGTCGCGACCCGCGCGCGTTCGAGGTTGTCGGCATTCCGCTGTCGGGGCGCGGCTTCCACGTCGTCGAGCTTGCCTCCCCCCGGCTCGGCGCGGCGCTGCTCGGCCGCGGCGGGACGCGCTATGTCGCGACCGGCGCGCTCGTCACCGACATGGCGGTCCACTTCCAATGGGGCCGGGGCCGCAGCCTTGCGTGGGTCACCCACCTTGCCGACGCCAGCCCGGTGGCGGGAGCGAAAATCGCGGTGCTCGACAGCTGCACCGGCAAGCTGTTCTGGCAGGGGATGACCGACGCGAGCGGCCGCGCCGCGATCGGCGACGTGCTCCCCGAGCCCTCGTCGTACGGCAATTGCAAATACGGCCCCGCAGCGCTGATGGTCAGCGCCCGGACCGCCGACGACTACAGCTTCACCCTGACCGACTGGAACAAGGGCATCGCGCCCGGCGATTTCAGCCTCGACACCGGCTACGGCTTCGACCGCACCGCGTGGCACACCGTGTTCGACCGCACGCTGTTCCGCGCCGGCGAGCGGGTGTCGATGAAGCATATCATTCGCGCGCGGACCGATGGCGGCTTCGGCCCCGCGGCCCACCTCGTCGATCCGACGATTATCATCCGCCACCTCGGCTCCGACCAGACCTACGAGCTCGACACGGCGATCGGCCGCGATGGGATCGGCGAGAACGCCTGGTCGATCCCCGCCGCCGCCGCGCTAGGCGAATATGCCGTCGAGATCGGCGAGCGCGGCAGCAGCCAGCGCCACGATTCGGGGCACTTCACCGTCGAGGAATTCCGCCTGCCGACGATCCGCGCGCGGGTCGAGGGGCCGCGCACGCCGCAGGTCGCGCCGACGCAGGTCGCGATCGACCTCAGCCTCGCCTATCTGTCGGGCGGCGCGGTCAACAAGGCCCCGGTCAAGCTGCGCACCCTCGTCCAGCCGCGCGACCTGACGATCGCCGACTATCCCAAATACAGCTTCACCGGCGAGGACATCGTCCCCGGCATCGTCCGCCTCGATGGCGCCGACGAGCCCAGCACCCCGACCGCGACCCGCGCCCGCGTCGACCCGGTGACGCTGTCGCCGAACGGCACCGCGCGGATCACGATCGACAAATTGACCCCGGTGACGGTGCCGTCGACCCTCGTCGCCGAGATGGACTACGACGACGCCAATGGCGAGGTCGCCACCGCCAAGGGCTCGGTCAGCCTCGACCCCGCGAGCGTCCGGATCGGCATCGCCAAGGACGGCTGGATCGCCAAGTCCGACGACGTGCGGTTGAACCTCGTCGCGCTCGACCTCGCCAACAAGCCCGTCCGCGGGCAGAAGATCAGCGTTCAATTGTTCAGCCGCGAGACCTATTCGTACCGCAAGCGGCTTATCGGCGGCTTCTACAGCTACGACAACAGCCGCGAGACGAAGAAGATCGGCGGCGGCTGCAGCGGCACCACCGACGACAAGGGGATGCTCGGCTGCAAGATCGACGCCGGGGTGTCGGGCGAGGTCATCGCCCTCGCCACCGCGACCGACGGTGCAGGCCATGTCGCCCGCGCGACGCAGTCGCTGTGGCTCGCGGGCGACGACGACTGGTGGTTCGGCGGCGACAACGGCGACCGCATGGACGTCGTCCCCGAGGCCCCCGAATATGCCGCCGGGGGAACCGCGCGGCTCCAGGTGCGGATGCCGTTCCGCGAGGCGACCGCGCTCGTCAGCGTCCTGCGCGACGGGGTGATCGACAGCTTCGTCACGACCTTGTCGGGCAAGGACGCGGTCGTCGAGGTCAAGCTCAAGCGCGGCTATGCCCCCGACGTCTATGTCTCGGTCCTCGCGGTGCGCGGGCGCGTCGCCGGGTGGCGGCTGTGGCTCGCCGACCTCGCCCGCCGCTGGAACCTGCCGTGGATCAGCCGCGAGGCCGCCTCCCCCACCAGCCTCGTCGACCTCGCCAAGCCGTCGTACCGCTTCGGCATGGCGAAGATCCGCGTCGGCTGGGACGATCACCGCCTCGGGGTCAAGGTCGCGACCGACGCGCCGAGCTACGCCGTCCGCAAGGTCGCGCAGACGATGGTGCAGGTCACTCCGCCGAAGGGCCGCGCGCTTCCCGCCGGGAGCGAGATCGCCTTCGCCGCGGTCGACGAGGCGCTGCTCCAGCTGCACGGCAACGACAGCTGGGACGTGCTGACCGCGATGATGGCCGACCGCCCGCTCGCGGTGCTGACCTCGACCGCGCAGACGCAGGTCGTCGGCAAGCGCCATTACGGCCGCAAGGCGGTCGCGGCCGGAGGCGGCGGCGGCGAGGGTGAGGGCGGCACCGTCCGCCGCGACTTCAACCCGCTGCTGCTGTGGCGCGGGCGCGTGCCGCTCGATGCGCAGGGCCGAGCAGCGATTCCGGTGACGCTCAACGACTCGCTCAGCGCCTTCCGCCTCGTCGCGATCGCCACCGGCGGCAGCGACCTGTTCGGCACCGGCAGCGCGGTCGTCCGCACGACGCAGGACCTGCAATTGCTCGCCGGGGTGCCGCCGTTGGTCCGCGAGGGCGATCGCTACACCGCGACGGTCCTTGTGCGTAACGCGACCGGCAAGCCGTTCCGCGTCACCGTCGGCGGCAGCGCCGGGAGCGCCGCGCTCGCCAACCGCATCGTCGACGTTCCAGCGGGCAACGCGACGACGGTGGCGTGGGACGTCGCCGCGCCAGCGACCAGCGGCCCGGTCGCGTGGGCGATCAACGCGCAGGCGACGACCGGCGCGAAGGACGCGGTGCGCGTCGCGCAGTCGGTCATCCCCGCCGTACCGGTCGAGACGCTGCAGGCGACTTTGCTCCAGGTCGACAGGCCGCAATCGTTCCCCGTCGCCCTCCCCGTCGGCGCGCTCCCCGGGCGCGGCGGCATCGACGTCGCGCTGAGCCGTTCGCTCGGCGGCTCGCTCCCCGGCGTCCGCGCGTACATGGCAGCCTACCCGTACGACTGTATCGAGCAGCGCCTGTCGGTCGCCGTCGCCACCGGCGACCGGGCAAAGTGGGACGCGACGACGGCGTTGCTCCCCGCATATCTCGACCGCGACGGGCTCGTTCGCTTCTTCCCCGCCGACTGGATCGCGGGCGACGATTCGCTAACTGGCTATATCCTGCGGCTGTCCGCCGAGAGCGGCTGGCCGCTGCCCGACGACGCGCGGGGCAAGATGATCGCCGGGCTGACCGGCTTCGTCGGCGGCAAGGTCGCGCGGTCGCACGAGAACGTCGTCGTCGTCGAGAAGGGCAAGGGCATCGTCGGCACCGCGAGCTTCGACGGCGAGGGCGCCTCGCGGCGGCTCGGCGCGGTCGCGGCGCTGCTGAGCGTCGGCGCGGCGACCCCGGCGATGGTCGAGCCGCTGTCGGTCGCCCCCGATGCGTGGCCGACCGCGACGCTGATCGACTGGGTTACTGTCCTCCGCCTCCCTGGCATCCCCGACGGCGCGGGCAAGCTGCAACAGGCGCTCAACGTCCTCCGCGCGCGGCTCGACCTGCAGGGGACGCGGCTGACGATCACCCGCGCCGACGACCAGTGGCAGTTGCTCAGCTCGCCCGACCTGACTGCGGCGCGGCTGCTCGAGGCGGTCGTCGGTCTGCCCGACTGGCGCGCCGACGTCCCCCGCATCGCGCGCGGCCTGATGCTCGACCAGTCGCGCGGGCACTGGGATTCGACCCCGGCGAACGCGATTGGCACGCTGGCGATGCGCGGCTTCGCGGCGGCGTTCGAGGGAACGCCGGTCACCGGCACGACGACGGCTACACTGGGTACAGCGTCGCACGCCTTCGCGTGGACCGCCGCCGCGCCGCCGCTCGCGACGCTGCCATGGCCAAGCGGGCCGGCACCGTTCACGCTGACCCACGCCGGGACCGGCGCGCCATGGGCGATCGTGACGTCGCGCGCCGCCGTCCCGCTCACCGCGCCGTTCGCCAGCGGCTTCGCCGTCCGGCGCTCGGTCGCTCCCGTTACGCAAGCCGTCCCGGGACACTGGAGCCGCGGCGACGTGATGAAGGTCCGCGTCGAGGTGACCCCGCGCGCGCCGCTGCAATGGGTGGTGATCAACGACCCGGTCCCGGCGGGCGCGACGATCCTCGGCGGGTCGCTCGGCGGGCGCAGCGAGATCCTCGCGACCGAGGCGACGACCGGGGTCCAGCCGACCTTCGTCGAGCGCCGCACCGAGGCGGTCCACGCGCATTACGAGAGCATGCCCAAGGCGATGGTCGCGTATGAATACACCGTCCGGTTGAACAGCGCAGGAACCTTCCGCCTGCCGCCGACGCGGGTCGAGGCGCTGTATTCGCCCGAGATGATGGCGCTGGTCCCGAACGCCCCGGTCGAGGTGGCGGCGCGGCCTTGAGCCGCGTGCGCTGGGCGGCGCCCGCGTTTGCCGTCGCGTTCGCTGCCTTGTGGTTCGCGACCCGACCGGCCACCCTCCCCGATTACCCCGCCGTCCGCGCCGCGTGGCACACCTCCGAAGCCCGCCTCCTCGCCCGCGACGGGCGCGTCCTCGATATCGTCCGCGCCGACGCTTCGACCCGCCGCCTCGGCTGGATCCCGCTCGACCGCATCGCCGCGCCGCTCGTCGCCGCCGCGGTCGGGGCCGAGGATCGGCGTTTCTGGAGCCACCACGGCGTCGACTGGCGCGGCGCAGGCGGTGCATTCCGCGACCGGCTGCGCGGGCGAACCAGACGCGGGGCGAGCACGATCACGATGCAGCTCGCAGCAATGCTCGACCCCGGGCTCGGGTCGAGCGGCAGCCGGTCGGCGCTGCAGAAGATCACGCAGGCGCGCGCCGCGCTCGCGCTCGAACGCCGGTGGAGCAAGCGGCAGATCCTCGAGGCGTGGCTCAACCTCCTCCCCTTCCGCGGTGACCTCGTCGGCATCGACGCGGCGGCCCGGGCGCTTGCGGGCAAGCCGCCCGAAGCGCTCGACCGGACGGAGGCCCGCATTCTTACCAGCCTCCTCCCAGCCCCCCGCGCCAGCCCCGCCGCCGTCGCCCGCCGCGCCTGCGCCGCGAGCACAATCCCCTGCGCCCAAATCCAGCTGCGGACCGCAGAGATGCTCGGCCCGCGCAGCCCCCTGCCCGACCCCGGCCTCGCTCCGCAAGTCGCCGCACAACTGATCGCACCGGGCCGCACGACCGTCCGCACGACGATCGACTTCGAGCTGCAAACCTTCGTCCGCGCGACCCTCGACCGCCAGCTCGCGTCGCTCAGCGCGCGCAATGCCCGCGACGGCGCGGCGATCGTCGTCGACAATGCCAGCGGCGACATTCTCGCCTATGTCGGCTCGGGCGGCCCCGAATCGCGGTCGGGCGCGGTCGATGGCGCGCGGTCGCCGCGGCAGGCGGGATCGTCGCTCAAGCCGTTCCTCTATGAACTCGCGATCGAGCGGCGGCTGCTGACGGCGGCATCAATCCTCGACGATGCCCCGGTCGACCTCGACACCGCCTCGGGCCTCTACATCCCGCAGAACTACGACCGCAATTTCCGCGGGCCGGTCAGCGTGCGGTCGGCGCTCGGCAACTCGCTTAACGTGCCGGCCGTCCGCACCCTGCTGCTCGTCGGCGTCGACGCCTTCCGCGACCGGCTGTTCGATGCGGGGTATCGTGGCATCTCGCGCGACGGCGACTATTACGGCTTCAGCCTCGCGCTCGGTTCGGCCGAGGTGACGCTGGTCGAACAGGCCGCCGCCTTCCGGGCACTCGCGCGCGGCGGACTGTGGTCGCCGCTCCGCTTCGAACCCGGCACCGCCATCGCCGACCGCCGCGTCATGGCCGCCCCCGCGACTTCGATCGTCGCCGACATCCTCAGCGACCCTGCCGCGCGGACCGCAACCTTCGGCCCCGACAACGGCCTCGCGCTGCCCTTCCCCGCCGCGGTCAAGACCGGCACGTCGAAGGCATTGCGCGACAACTGGTGCATCGGCTTCACCCGCCGCTTCACCGTCGCGGTCTGGGTCGGCAATTTCGAGGGCGACTCCATGGCGGCGGGGGTGTCGGGCGTCGTCGGCGCGGCCCCGACGTGGCGCGAGATCATGCTCCACCTCCATCGCGACGTCCCCGCCGTGCCGTTCGCCCGCACCGGCACCGTCGCCCGCGCGGTAAGCTACGTCCCCGCAGTCGAGCCGCCGCGCACCGAGCTGTTCGTCCCCGGCACCGAATTGTCGGTCGTCCGCGTCGCCGCGCAGCAACAGCGCCCGCGGATCGTCGCCCCAGCCGACGGCACGGTGATCGCGCTCGACCCCGACATCCCGCCTGCCCGCCAGCGCATCGCGATCATCGTTGCGGGAACGGGGGTTGCCGGGGGCGGCAGCGTCGCGATCGACGGCCGCGATCTGGGCAGCGCGCGCCTTTGGAGCCCTGTTCCCGGCACGCACCGCATCACGCTGAGCGACGGAACGCGGCTGCTCGACCATGCCCGGATTACGGTACGCTAGCGGAACCGCCTCCACAGCGGGCGGTTGGATGATCGACCCGAGGAGATACGTTATGCCCGCCGTCCGCTTTACCCCGTCCGTCGAGACCCCCGCCGCCGACGAAGCTGAGACGATCGCCGGGCTGACCGAGGCAATGGAGTCGATTTCGGCAACGACCTTCAAGGACGAAGCCAAGGCGATCCGCGCGGTCCACGCCAAGAGCCACGCGCTCCTCGACGGCGAACTCACCGTTCTCGGCGGGCTGTCGCCCGAGCTTTCGCAGGGACTGTTCGCCGCTCCCGGCACGTACAAGACGTCGATCCGCCTCTCGACGTCGCCCGGCGACCTGATGGACGACCACGTCTCGACCCCGCGCGGCATCGCGATCAAAATCCACGGGGTCGACGGCGACCAGCTGTCGGGGAGCGCGACCGACACGACGCAGGACTTCCTGATGGTCGAAGGGCCGACGTTCGCCGCCGCGACGCCGAAGGACTTCCTCGGCACGGTCAAGATGCTCGCTGCGACGACCGACAAGGCCGAGGGGCTGAAGCGTGCGTTCTCGGCGACCGCGCGCGGGATCGAGGCTTTGCTCGAAGCCGTCGGCACCAAGTCGGGCACGCTTGTCGCGCTCGGCGGGCACAAATTGACCAACCCGCTCGGCGAGACTTTCTACACCCAGGTGCCGGTCCGCTACGGCGACTATATCGCCAAGCTCTCGTGCGTGCCCGTCGGCGCGCTGGCGGAGTTGAAGGATGCCAAGGTCGAGTCCGACCATCAGAACTTCCTGCGCGAGGCGATCGGTAAGACGTTCGCCAACGGCGGCGGCGAATGGGAAATTCGGGTCCAGCTATGCACCGACCTCGAGAAGATGCCGATCGAGGATGCGTCGGTCGAATGGCCCGAGGATGCCAGCCCGCACGTCACCGTCGCTCGGTTGCGCGCGGCCGCACAGCCGTCGTGGAGCATCGACCAGGTCCATGCGATCGACGACGGCCTCGCCTTCTCGCCGTGGCACGGTCTCGCCGCGCACCAGCCGCTCGGCGGCGTCATGCGCGCGCGAAAGTCGGTCTATGCCACGCTGCAGGGCGAGCGGTCGGCGCGCAGCGGCTGCCCGTTCAGCGAGGAGGAGCGCCATGCCGCAGGGTGACAAGGACGCGTACACCGACAAGCAGAAGCGCAAGGCCGAGCATATCGAGGAGAGCTACGAGGCCAAGGGCGTGCCCGACAAGGAAGCCGAGGCGCGGGCGTGGGCGACCGTAAACAAGCAGGACGGCGGCGGGAAGAAGAGCGGGTCGGGGCGGAAGGCCTAGCTTCGCTCTTTCGCGCACGCGGGGCGGATCAACTACTCACCCCTGTCCTACACCCCGGCCTTCGGCATACCCTCCTACCGTCGAGTCGCTACTGGGCGGCGGGAGCAGTATTCTCATCGTAAGTATTGCCGGGTCGCGACACCGGCGGAAACGCGCGCGCAAAACACCCGCTTCGTGTGGACTTCGTGGACTTCCGACTGCGCGAGCCACGCCGCAATGACCGTTGGAAGTTAACGCGGCAGCGACTCGCTCCACCGACTCGCACCCCCGTGGACTTCGGGCAGACACGCTCGGATGCAGGCCCGCAATACCCCCCCCGTTTCGTGTGGACTTCGTGGACTTCCAACTCCCCAGGCCATCCCCTCAGTGCGCGTCGCCCCAACTGACCCCGGTCCCGATCTCCACCCCGAGCGGAATCGACAGGTCGACCGCGGGGGTGTGCGAGTGCGCCATCGTCGCGCGGATCACCGCCGTCGCCGCCTCGACCTCGGCGTCGGGAACCTCGAACACCAGTTCGTCGTGGACCTGGAGGAGCATCCGCGTGCCGGTCAGCCCGGCCGCCGCAAGCGCCCCCGGCATCCGCGCCATCGCGCGCTTGATGATGTCGGCGGCGGTCCCTTGGACGCGGGCGTTGACCGCCTGGCGCTCGGCGTTCTGGCGCTCGCCCATAACCTTCGACGCGATCATCGGGACGTTCGCCTTGCGCCCGAACAGCGTCGTGACGAAGCCGTGGTCGCGGGCGAAGGCAATGGTTTCGGCCATGTAGTTGCGGATGCCGGGGAAGCGGCTGAAGTACAGGTCGATGTAGCGCGCCGCCTCGCCGCGATCGATGCCGAGGCGCTGCGCCAGCCCGAACGCCGAGATGCCGTAGATGATCGAGAAGTTGATCGTCTTGGCGCGGTTGCGGGTGTCGCGCGTGACCTCGCCGAACACCTCTTGCGCGGTCAGGTTATGGACGTCGCCGCCCTCGGCATAGACCTGCTTCAGTTCGGGGACGTCGGCGATGTGCGCGACCAGCCGCAGCTCGATCTGGTTATAGTCGGCGGCCATGATGACGTGCCCCGGCTCGGCGACGAAGGCGTAGCGGATCCGCCGGCCCATCTCGGTCCGAATCGGGATGTTCTGAAGGTTGGGGTCGGTCGACGACAGCCGCCCGGTGCTCGCATTGGCAAGGCCGAAGCAGGTGTGGACGCGCCCCGTCGCGGGGTTGATCTGCGCCTGGAGCGCGTCGGTGTAGGTCGACTTCAGCTTGGTCAGCTGGCGCCAGTCGAGCACCCGCGCGGCGATGTCGACGCCGCTCGCGGCAAGGCGTTCGAGCTCGGTGACGTCGGTCGCGAACGCCCCGGTCTTGCCCGACTTCTTGCCCGAGGCATGGCCGAGCTTGTCGAACAGCACCTCGCCAAGCTGCTTAGGTGAGCCGATGGTGAACTTGTGGCCCGCCATGTCGTGGATCTGCGTTTCGAGCCCGGCGATCTCGATCTCGTACGCCGCCGACAGGCCGGCAAGCGCGGCGCGGTCGACCTTGATCCCGGCCATCTCCATGTCGGCGATCACCGGAATCAGCGGCGCGTCGACGGTCCGGTAGATGGTCGTGACCTCCTCGCGCCACAGTCGCGCGGCGAACTTGCCGTGAAGCCGCAGCGTGACGTCGGCATCCTCGGCGGCGTATTCGGTGGCGCGGTCGAGCGCGACATGGTCGAAACTGATCCGCGACTTGGCGGTGCCGGTCAGCTCCTTGACGGCGATCGGGGTGTGGCCGAGGTGGCGGGTCGACAGGTCCTCGACACCGTGGTTCCACCGCCCGGCATCGAGCGCGAAGCTCATCAGCATCGTGTCGTCATATGGTGCGATCTCGGCCGCCCCGTGGCGGCGGAAGACGATCATGTCGTACTTCAGGTTCTGGCCGACCTTGAGGACCGCCGGGTTGGCAAAAACCGGGTTGAGCCGCTCGATCACCGTCGCGCGGTCGAGCTGGTCGACGGGTTCGGCGAGCAGGCCATCGCCGATCTTATGGCCGACGGGGATATAGCAGGCGAGCCCGGGTTCTAGCGCGAGGCTCAGCCCGACAAGGTCGGCGCGGACCGGGTCGAGGTCGGTGGTCTCGGAGTCGACCGCGACGACCCCGCGCCGCGTCGCCTCGGCGAGCCACCAGTCGAGCCGGTCGAGCGTCGTGACGCACTCGTACTTCTTGTGGTCGAACGGCGCGGCGGGGGCGTCCTCGACGACCGGGGCATGCGCCGCCTCGACCTCGCGCCCGAGCTTCGCCAGCAGCGAGCGGAAGCCGTGCCTGGCGAGGAACGCGGCAAGCGGGGCGTGTGGCGGCTCGCGCAGCGTCAGTTCGTCGAGCGGGATCTCGAGCGGCAGGTCGTCTTTCAACCGGACGAGTTCGCGCGACAGGCGGGCCATGTCGGCCGACGCCGCAAGGTTGTCGCGCAGCTTGGACTTCTTGACCTCGTCGAGCCGCGCCAGCATCGCCTCGACCGTACCGAACTGCTGGATCAGCTCAGCCGCGCCCTTCGGCCCGACGCCGCGGACCCCGGGGACGTTATCGACGCTGTCGCCCATCAGCGCGAGGACCTCGCCGAGCTGTTCGGGGGGGACACCGAACTTCTCGATCACATCCTCGCGGTTGACCCGGCAGTTCTTCATCGTGTCATAAAGGTCGAGCCCCGGCTGGACGAGCTGCATCAGGTCCTTGTCCGACGACACGATCGAAACATCGAACCCGGCGGCGATCGCGGCTAGCGCATAGCTCGCGATGATGTCGTCGGCTTCGAAGCCCGGCTGCTCGATGCACGGGACCGAGAAAGCGCGGACCGCGTCGCGGATCAGCGGGAACTGCGGGACGAGGTCGTCGGGCGGCGGCGGGCGGTGCGCCTTGTACTGGTCGTACATATCGTTGCGGAAGGTGATGCTGCCGGCGTCGAAGATCACCGCGAGGTGGGTCGGGGCCTCCGCCTTGTTGAGCTCCTCGATCAGCTTCCACAGCATCGTCGTGAAGCCATAGACCGCGTTGACCATCGTCCCGTCGGGGTTGGTTAGCGGCGGGAGCCGATGATAGGCGCGGAAGATATAACCCGAGCCGTCGACGAGGTAGAGGTGCTGCTTTGCCATCGCCGACTATGTAGGCCGGGAGCGCCGCGCGGGCTAGCGGGTGCGGTACCGTTGGCGGCCGAACTGGGTATTGTCGTACGAGAACGACGCGGTGCTGTCGCCGCCGAGCGAGGTGTTGACGGTTCCGAACAGCTCGCGCTCGCCGTTCGAGCCAAAGGCGACGCCGGCCTCACCGTGGAGCTTCTTATCGCGCGGCCGATCCTCGCCGGGAAGCTGGAGCGCAGGGTCGAGCCGCGCGGTCGCCAGTGCCTCGGCGGCGCGGTTGCGCTCGGCCCCCGCCTCGATCGCCGCATCGGCATCGGCGGGCGACAGGCGATGCTCAACCGGAGGGCCTGCGGGGGAGTCGGCAGGAACGACCGGCGTCACCGGATCGGCGATTGCTGCGACAGAGGCCAGCATCAGGACGGCGGCGCCGGACAGGACGGACAGGTTCATAATCCGATCCTATCACGCCCGGTCGATGACCGCACGGTGAACCTTCGCCCCTCCCGGATGGTAGTTTTGCTGAAAACATTGGTTGATTTGTCACTAATGCGATATGCCGCGCCCGATTGGTTCGATTGACGGGTGAATTCAGTGGTCGAGTCGCATGTGTCTCATAATGCTTGTCGGATCTTGACTTGATGGCGTCTTCCCTCACGCTCCTCCTCGTCGACGACGAGATCCTGATCACCGAGATGGTCCACGACGCCCTCGAAGACGCGGGCTTCGCCGTGATCAGCGCCAATGACGGCGACCGGGCGATGGCAGTCCTCAACGACGAGACCCACGCGATCTGCGGAATCATCACCGACATCAACATGGGCGATACCGCCGACGGCTGGTCGGTGGCGCGCCGTGCCCGCGAACTCAATCCGGACCTTCCGGTGGTCTATATGACCGGCGGTGTCGCCCACGAATGGGCGGTGCACGGCGTGCCGCGCAGCATTTTGGTAAGCAAGCCCTTTGCCACGGCGCAGATCATCACCGCGATCGCCAGCCTGCTCAACTCTCCCGCTCCCCCCGCAGCAGGTGTCTGACGAATTGTTTCGGGTCGGTATGAAACTGTACGATGCCCGGACTGTTGTTTTAACGATCCGTCATCTGGGCGGGATGTCGTGGAAAACATCGTGCCCAATGCGACAACAATTCTAGTCGTCGACGACGAAGCGCTGATCGCCGACATGGTCTGCGATGCGCTGACCGATAGCGGCTTCGAGGTCGTCGTTGCCAACGACGGCGGCGAGGCACTCTCGATGATCGCAATGAACCCGCACATCCATGCCCTGGTCACCGATATCAACATGGGCGCCGGGGCCGATGGCTGGCATGTCGCCCGATGCGCGCGTGAAGCCTGCCCGTGCATTCCGGTGGTCTATACGACCGGAGGTGCGGCGCACGAGTGGGTTCGACATGGTGTCAACGGCAGTATCCTTGTCGTCAAACCGTTCCATGTCGACCGCATCGTTTCGGCGCTAAATCAATTACTTAACGGTTTGCCAACCACACATTAATCGTGACCGCCTAGTCTGCGTGCGCCATGCTAGAGCTAGGGCAACGCGAGGTGGGCAACTGTGGCGCTACGATCGACGGGCAGGGGCGCAGCGCATGTGTCGATCGCAACTTTGGCGTCGGCGATGTTGCTGTCTGGCTGTGGCGGCGGCGATGTCGCGACGCCAGCGACAATCGCTCCGCCTGTCGCCCCGGTCACCGTTCCGGTCACCACGCCCCCGCCCGTGACGACGCCAGCGCCGACTCCTACCATCGTTCCATCCGATTTGATCGCGTCACCCCGCCCCGCCGCGCGGTCGGTCAATGACACCGCCGAATACCGTGCCAACTATAATTCGTACGAGCTGATCGGGGCGCTCTACGCCGCCGATGCGGGGCTCACCGGCAAGGGTGTCACCGTCGGCATCGTCGACGGCGGCTTCACCACCAGCGACAGTGAACTCGCCGGAAGGCAGTCCGCGCTGAGCAAGGACTTCGGCAACATCCTGACCAAGCAGGCCGATGGCAGCTATGCCGCCACCGCCCGCAACGACATCGGCCTCAACCCGTCATCGCTCCACGGTGCGATCGTCGCCGAGTTGCTCGCCGCCAACCGTGACGGACAGGGCAGTGTCGGGATCGCGCCGCAAGCGAGTGTCGCCCTCCTGCGGATCGACGACAGCAAGACCGACATGCCAAACGCCGACGGCTCGCCGAACGAGGAGCTGTCAGGGGCAAACATCGCGGCCGCGATCAACTATGCCGCAAGCGTCAAGATCCCGATCTTGTCGGTTTCGCTCGGCATCGACGGCGGCGCGTCGCCGTCGCTGACCGCCGCGATCAACCGCTTCGCCAGCGTCGGCGGACTGTTCGTGATCGCCGCCGGAAACAGCGGCTCGGCCAATCCCGAATCGATCCAGCTTGTATCTTCCGCCAACCGCGGCAGCTGGATTTCGGTCGGCGGTCTGTCGAACTCGTTGACGACCTTCACCCTCGATCCATCGTCGGGGCAGGCTGGGACGCTTGCCGACCGCTATATCACCGCGCCGTACGACAATATCGCTGCCGACCCGGCGAACGGCGGCGGCTTCTACAAGTTCACCGGCACCAGCGGCGCGGTGCCTCTGGTCGCGGCGACGGCGGCGCTGATCCTGCAGAAGTGGCCGCAGCTGTCGGGCAAGGACGCCGGCAACGTGATCCTCGCGACCGCGCGCGATATCGGCGCGCCGGGGACCGATCCGGTCTTCGGGCGCGGGTTGCTCGACATCAAGGCCGCGCTGTCCCCGGTCGATCCGGTTCTGGTGACGCAAACCGGGACGACGACACCGATCGCATCTGCCAGCCTCGCTCTGCCATCGGCGACAGGGACCGGGTCGATCACCAAGCTGCTCAGTCATGCCGTGATCCTCGACGCCTTCGGGCGCGACTTCACCGCCGACGCGCGTGGCATCGTCCGGTCGTCGGGCAACATCGGCGCGGTCGCGGGGCTGACACGGACGATCCGCCGCAACACCTCTGGCACGCTGGCCTTCAGCGTCACCAGCGACATCGAATATGCGAGCGGCCCGGTTCGCGAGGGTGAACCCGTCGCGCGGCTGGCAGGAACCGAGATCAGAGTTCGGACGGGCGGGACCGAGATTGCCTTTACCCAGGGCTATGCACCGTGGACAGGGAGCGCCGTTGCGGGACTTGGGGCACCGTCGTTGGCGCTCGCGGCGTATGCCGGGGCGGTGACGACAGGGGCGCGGACGATCGTTCCCTTAGGAGACGGCGCGCTGACCTTCGACGCCGGCACCGGCGGATCTCGTGCCGTCCGCAATATCGCCACAGCCAGCGTCGATGCCGCCGGCGTTGGCTGGAGCAATGGCCGATGGAGCCTCGGCGGCGGGGTCATCAGCGAAAACGGTGCGGTATTCGGCAGCCGTTCGACTGGTGCGCTGCAACTCGCGAGCGCCACGACGACCGGCTTTGGCGAGGCGCGCTATATCCGGTTGGCGGGTCGCTGGTCGTTCACCGGCTACGGCTCGATCGGGATGACTGCGCTGCGTGAGGCGACGAATTCACTCCTGACCGCGCCGTCGACCTTGGTCACCTCGCGCTTCGGGATCGAGGCGGGGCGCGACATCGGGATCGCGCGCGTCACGGTCGGCGTCGCCGAGCCGCTCAACGTCGAAAGTGGCGGCGCCACGCTAACGCTCGGCAACGGCTATGATCTCGATTCCCGGTCGCTGACGTTCGCAGCCAACCCGGTCGACCTGCGCGGGAACCGCCAGTTCCTTGCGCAGGTCGGGGTCGATTTCGGCTTAGTCCGGATCGGTTTCGTCCAAGGGATGCGCCGCCCCGAGACCGGGGTCGTCACCTCGATGGGGTGGCACTTCTAGCTGAAGGCCGACCCCGATCCCCAGTTAGTTGTGCGGCCGTCCGCCGCCATGCCCCTGCTGGCCCTGCGGCCGCCCGCCGCCACCCTGCCGCGCCGACTGGCGGAAGCTGCGGTACGATGCACCGCGGTCCGCCATGTACGCGCGGTCGCGGCGCGCATCGAACTGACGGCCTTGATAAAGGTGGTTGCCGCGGAACTCACCGCGATGCTGCCAATGGTTGCGTTCGTCGTCGTTCCACGCGCGGCGACGCCCGCCGCGGTCGAACACGTAAATGCCCGTGCCAGGGTAATAATAGTCGTTGTAGAAGCCATAGCCGGGGTAGCCGACGCCGCCGTAATAGTCGCCGCCGTAACCCAGCGGTCCCGAATACCCACCGGCATAAGCGACGCCGCCGCCATAGCCTCCGCCGCCATACCCATAACCGTCGGCGCACGCACCGAGCGTGGCGACAGCACCGCCGATAAGGGCAACGCGCAGCAATTTGACGATGGTCATGGGGGCGATCCTGATGGTGTGATACTGTAACAATCGCGCCCGCGTTTCCGTTCCGTACGCAATGGGACAGGGGTCGGCGCAGGCGACTTCGCGTTATCGACGGGGATGACGGCGCGGCGCGAAGGGGCTAACCCTGACGCCATGAACCTCGCCCGCTTCCCCCGCCGCCGTTACACCCCCAACGCCACGCCGATCGAGCCGATGCCGCATCTGTCGGCGCACCTCGGCGGTCCCGAACTGTGGATCAAGCGCGACGACCTGCTCGGCCTGTCGGGAGGCGGGAACAAGACCCGCAAGCTCGAATTCCTCGTCGCCGCTGCACTGGCGCAGGGAGCGGATACGCTCGTTACGGTCGGTGCGGTCCAGTCGAACCACTGCCGCCTGACGCTGTCGGCGGCGGTGCGCGAAGGCATGAAGTGCCGCCTGATCCTCGAGGAGCGTGTCCCCGGCAGCTATCATGCCGACGCCTCGGGCAATAACCTGCTGTTCGACCTGCTCGGGGTCGAAAGCGTCACCGTTGTTCCCGCCGGGACCGACCTTGCCGCCGCGATGCAGGCCCAACTCGACGATCTCGCTGCCTCGGGACGCAAGGGCTATGCGATCGTCGGCGGCGGGTCGAACCCCTTGGGCGCGCTCGGTTATGTCGCATGCGCCGAGGAGCTGCTCGGCCAATCGTTCGAGATGGGCGTCGCCTTCGACCACATCGTGGTCGCCAGCGGGAGCGCTGGGACCCACGCCGGGCTCCTCGTCGGACTGACCGCGACCAACGCCGGCATCCCGCTCACCGGCATCAACGTCCGCCGCCCGCAGGCCGAGCAGGAAGGCAACGTCCACAAGCTCGCCGAGGCGACGGCGGAGTTCGCCGGGCTGAAAAGCGGCATTTCGCGCGACTCGGTCGTGGCGCTCGATCGCTGGGTTGGTCCGGGCTACTCGATCCCGACCGCCGAAATGGTCGAGGCCGTCCGCCTGCTCGCGTCGACCGAAGGCGTGCTGCTCGACCCGGTCTATACCGGCAAGGCGATGGCGGGGCTGATCGGCCTCGTGCGCGAAGGCCACTTCAAGCCGACCGACCGCGTCCTGTTCGTCCACACCGGCGGCGCGCCGGTGCTGTTCGCTTATCGCGACGTGTTGGCGGCATGACCAAAACCGTCGGCGTCATCGGCGGGATGGGACCGGCGGCAACGCTCGACTTCCTCGACAAGCTCCACCACGCCACCGGCGCGGTCGAGGAGAGCGACCACCTTCGCGTCATCACCGACAACAACCCGCGCCACGCCGACCGTAACGCCGCGATGGTCGCCGACGGCCCCTCGCCCGCCGGACTGCTCGCCGAGACAGCGCGCGGGCTCGCCGCCGCCGGGGCCGAGTTCCTCGTCATGCCGTGCAATGCGGCGCACAGCTGGGCCGCCGACATCATCGCCGCAACCCCGCTGCCGTTCGTCAGCATGATCGACGCCGCGGTCGCCACCGTCGTCGCCGCGGTGCCCGAAGCCCGCATCGTCGGCCTGCTCGCGGTCGAGGCGACGCAGGCCTCTCGTATCTATCATAATGGCTTCGAGGCCGCCGGAATCGCGGTAATCGCCCCTGACATGGCGGCGTTCATGCCGCTGATCTACGCGGTAAAGCGCGGCGACACCGGCCCAGCCGTCCGCGCCGCGATGGCCGCGCAGGCGCAGTTGCTCGTCGAAGCCGGTGCCGACGTCATCCTCGCCGCGTGCACCGAAGTCCCGCTGGTGTTCGCCCCCGGCGACATCGCGGCGCCGGTCGTCAGCGCCACCGATGCGCTGGTAGGGGCGACGCTGGCGGCTGCAAGAAGCCTATCCGGTTAATTCGGACGCTAAGGTCACGTTAAGTTCACACTAAAGCACATTGTTTTTTCGCGTTCTCGCTTTCGGTCGCGACCGTCATCCAGCAATGAGAAAGAACCCGCGCCTCTCGCCCGGTGGCGTTGCCGGGTGAGCATACTCGACACATGGGACTGTAGGACAGGCGCTTCTCGCGCATCGTCGCTTGCCACGCGGCTCAACTGCGCCTCCGCCCCATCGCCTATAACTCGGTCCTCGGCGTACGCTCAGCGCCGCAGACTGTCCGCCGTCATTTCGGGCATTCCGCTGAGACCACTCGCCTGCCGCAGCGCGGCTCCGTCGAGGCAATACCCGTCGAGAAACACCGTCTCGACATGACGCAGATTACCGAGGTCCTGCGAAACGTCGCCGTCGACAAGGATGATGTCCGCCGTCTTGCCGGGCGCAATCGAGCCGGTTCGATCGTCCATCCCGGTCATCCGCGCCGGGACGATCGTTGCGGTCTGCAGCGCCTCGCCATTGGTGAGGCCAGCCTGCTCGTAGAGTTCGAGTTCGCGGACCAGTTCGAGCCCATGGCCATCGGTCCCGGCGACGATCCGCACGCCGGCCTGATGCAGCTTGCCGACCAGTCCGACCATCTTGGCAAAGCTCTGCGAAATCGTCGCGGGTCACATCCCGAACAACGGATAGCCGCTGGTCTTCCACTCGCGCGCGACAGACGGCGGCGCGATGTCGGCGAACGCCGCATTCAGGGGAGATGGCGCTGCCGCCGGAGGTCATCAGCGGCTCCCAGTCCGTCAGTGTCGGGTCGATGATCGTGCAGCGCTTGGCCTGCTCGGCGTAAAATGCCTTCATCATCGGTGAGTCGAGGTCGACGTCCTTGCCGTATTTGGCCGGGCCCTTCGAGACGCGCCGAACAGCCCGGGAGACAGGGCGTAGACCACACAGAGTCCGGTTGTGATCGACGCGAGCAGCCACTCGGCTTTGCGGAGCCGCCGCGTCTCGGCGAAGTGGGCGAGGATCATTGTTCGCCTTCTTCGATGTGTGCTATCCGACCATCATGGGGAAACGCACATCGCTGTTCGACTACCTCCGTCTCGGCGGGGCTATCGCCGTGCTGGTCGGCCATTCCTATGTGCTGACGAATAGCCCTGTCCCGACGATCGGCGGAATTGGCCCGCACGGTCTCGGCGTGATGCTGTTCTTCGCCATCTCGGGCTACCTCATTACGGGTTCATGGCGCGCCGATCCAAACATCGCGCGCTATGCCGAGAAACGAGCTCGACGGATCATGCCAGCGCTGATCGTCGTCGTTCTCGCAACCGCGCTGTTGCTCGGTCCGGTCCTGTCGAACGACCCGACTTACGCCGCTGGCGCATGGCGCTACATCTGGCGCAACTTGCTGCTGCTGCCGCTCCATGTCCTGCCGGGCGTGTTCACCAGTAACCCCCTGCCCGCCGTCAACGGCTCGCTGTGGACGCTGCCGGTCGAGGCCTTCATGTACGTGCTGACGCCGCTGCTGGTTCGCGCCGGTCCGTGGGCGTGCGCCGCCGCCGCGGTCGCGCTGATCCTCCACCCGTTCACGCAAAACATCGCCGGGTTTGGGCTTGCGGGCGCATCGGGCGTCATTCCGTATTTCCTCGGCGGCGCGTCGCTCAAGATGCTTGGCGTGAAGGTGCCGGATACGGGCCTGCCGAAGCTGCCGGTCGACCTATCCTACGGGTTGTACCTCACGGCGTTCCCCGTTCAGCAGACGATTATCGCGCTCTACCCGCATGTGACACCGCCTATTTTGATCGCGGCGACGCTTGCGGTGTGCGTTCCGCTCGCGTGGGCATCGTGGACGTTTGTGGAGAAGCCCGCGCTCACTTCGGGAGCTTCCCGAGCTTCAGGTGGGAGACTAGGGTTCCGACGACTTGGACGAGATTCGCCAGCGTCGCCGTCGTCGGATCAGGCGTCCTCGAAACCGTGACGTTGGACAGCGTGTAGGCGGGGAGATCTACGGTCGGGACCAGCCCGTTGTTCGCGCGCCGCCTGCGCGCTGCTGAAGGTCATCAGCGACAGGGTGCCGATGTGGATTACAGACGCCCCCCCCGGCGGCTCTGGTATGCCAGAAGCGTTCGGAGGTCGCTGCAGAGCCGGAATTGGTATGATCTTGATCGGCTTTGATACTCGCTGTTGTCGATCCGCATGACCCCGCCGAAGCCGTAATTGTCGCTGATCTGCATCGTCACCACCGGCCGATGAAACGTTCGGCAAGCAAAGCCGCATATCGTTCCATTGTCGTAACGTTAAAGTTCCTTGAGCCTGACATGAAGTTATCTGCGACGACTATTTGAGCGATTTGACCGTGCGGGCCGTTTGCCCTAGATGCAGCCGAAGATTGCCACCGGGCGATCTAAACCAAAGCGTCCACGGACGTACGCCGGCCAGCGAAGACTCGCTCGCCGGCGGTTTGTCCGTTTGGAGTGAACGAGCCGCATGTTCGACAGTCTCTCCGATCGCCTTGCAGGCGTGTTCGACAAGCTCCGCGGTCGCGGCGCGCTGACCGAACTCGATGTGCGTGCGGCGATGCGCGAGGTTCGGATCGCGCTGCTCGAGGCCGACGTCGCGCTGCCGGTGGTCAAGGACTTCATTGATTCGGTCACCGCACGCGCGATCGGCGCCGAGGTCACGCGGTCGGTCACGCCCGGGCAGCAGGTCGTCAAGATCGTCAACGACGCGCTGGTCGAGATGCTCGGCAGCGACGCCGCGCCGCTCAACCTCGGCGTCACCCCGCCCGCCGTCATCATGGTCGTCGGCCTGCAGGGGTCGGGCAAGACGACGACGACCGCCAAGCTCGCGAAGCGGCTGACCGAGAAGCAGGGCAAGAAAGTCCTGATGGCGTCGCTCGACGTCCAGCGCCCCGCCGCGCAGGAACAGCTCCGCGTTCTCGGCGAACAGACCAATGTCACGACGCTGCCGATCGTCGCCGGGCAGCAGCCGGTCGAGATCGCGCGCCGCGCGCGGACCGCCGCCAAGCTCCAGGGCTTCGACGTCCTCATCCTCGACACCGCCGGACGCCTCCACGTCGACGCCGCGCTGATGGCCGAGATGAAGGCGGTCGCGGAAGCCGGGACGCCCGACGAAATCCTCCTCGTCGTCGACAGCCTGACCGGACAGGACGCGGTCAACGTCGCCACCTCGTTCTCGAGCGAAGTCGCGCTGACCGGCATCATCCTGACGCGGATGGACGGCGATGCCCGCGGCGGCGCGGCGCTGTCGATGCGCGCGGTCACCGGCAAGCCGATCAAGTTCGCTGGAACGGGTGAGAAACTCGACGCGCTCGAGGAGTTCGTTCCCGACCGCGTCGCCGGACGCATCCTCGGCATGGGCGACGTCGTCGGCCTCGTTGAGCGCGCCGCCGAAAGCTTCGAGGCCGCGAGCGCTGAAAAGCTCGCCGCGAAGATGGCCAAGGGCCAGTTCGACATGGACGATCTGCGGATGCAGCTCGTCCAGATGAAGAAGATGGGTGGCCTCGGCGCGCTCGCGGGGATGCTGCCCGGCATGGCCAAGGCCAAGCAGGCGATGGCGTCGGGCGCGGTCGACGAGAAGGTGCTCGGGCGGATGGAAGCGATGATCTGCTCGATGACGCCGAAGGAGCGGACCAAGCCCGACCTGATCAACGCCAAGCGCAAGATCCGCATTGCCAAGGGCGCGGGCACGACGGTGCAGGACGTCAACAAGCTGATGAAAATGCACCAGGAAATGGAGGGCGCGATGAAGCGTCTCCGCAAGATGGGCGGCATGAAGGGCATGGCGGCGATGCTCGGCAAGATGGGCGGCGGCGCGGGCGGCATGGCCGGCCTAGCGGGTATGCTCGGCGGCGGCGGCCAGGGCGGCCTGCCCGGCAACTTCAACAAACTCAACAAACGCTAGAATTCGAACCAGACTCTTACAGATCGAAGAAGGAAGACCGGAATGTCACTCGCAATCAGGCTCGCTCGCGGCGGGATGAAGAAGAAGCCCTATTACCGCATCGTCGTGACGGACAGCCGCAACGCCCGCGACGGCAAGTTTCTCGAGAAGATCGGGACGTACAACCCGCTGCTCAACAAGGAAAACCCCGAGCGCGTGAAGCTCGACGGCGAGCGCGCGACGCATTGGCTGTCGGTCGGCGCACAGCCGTCGGACCGGGTCGCCCGCTTCCTCGACGCCGCCGGCATCCGCACCCGCGCTGCCCGTTCGAACCCGAACAAGGGCGTTCCCGGCGACAAGGCCAAGGAGCGTTCCGACGCCGCCGCAGCGAAGCAGGCCGAGCTCGATGCAGCGACCGCCGAAGCAGCCGAAGCCGCCAAGATCGCCGCGGCAGCGCCGCCCGAGCCCGAAGCCGTTGCTGAAGTCGAAACTCCGGCCGAAGCCGCTGCCGATGCGCCTGCCGATGCCGAAGTTCCGGTCGATGCGGCGACCGAGACCGACGCCTCGCCCGCCGGTCCCGCCGTCTGAGTACGACGATCACCCTCGCCGCCGTTGCCGGAGCACACGGCATCGGCGGCGAGGTTCGCCTCAAGCTGTTCGGCGATACGCCCGATGCGTTGAAGCGATACAAAAGCTTCGACGCCGCCGGGCGAACGCTGACGCTCAGGTCGCTGCGCCCCGACAAGGGCGGAGCCATCGCGCGTTTTGCCGAGATCGCCGACCGTAACGCCGCGGAGGCCCTGCGCGGAACAGTGCTGACCGTCCCACGCGACACGCTCCCGCCGCTTGCCGAGGGCGAGTATTACCACGCCGACCTGATCGGGCTGGCGGTGTTCGACACCGAAGGCGCTGCGATCGGCACCGTAATCGCGGTCGAGAACTTCGGCGCCGGGGACATCCTCGAGATCGAAAAACCCGATCGCAAGATCTTCATGGTTCCGCTGACCCCGACGGCGGTGCCGGAGATCGGCGACCGGGTCGTAATTGACCCGGCCTTCGTCGATTAGTATATACGTCGCGTATAGACGGAGGCGGCTGTGGCGACAACCAAGGTGTTCAAGTCGGGCAACGCCATGGCAGTCCGCCTCCCCGCGTCATTCAACGCAGTCGCCGGAACTCCAGTCGAGGTGCGGGAGGTGCAGGGCAAATGGATCGTCGAGCCGGTCACAACCGCGCCGCGCAAGTTCAACATCGACAAGGTCTGGGGCTGCGCCAAGGGCTCAGGACTTGCAATGGACCCGGATCGTTCGTTCGTTGAACGCCCGTTGTTGTGGGACGACCCCAAATGGCGAGCGAAGCATCTGCCTGACTAATGCGCTATATGCTCGACACCAACATCCTGATCGCGGTCGCGCTTGCCACCGCGGACGCCGCGCGTCGGCGGCTCGCTGACCTCGACGAAGGAGATGCGGTGACGTCGGCGATAGCCTACGCCGAAGTTCTCTACGGATCGCGGCGAGGAAAGCCGCCTGCCCTTACTCATCTTGCGACATTGATCGAGGAGGTCGCGGTCATGCCCTTCGATCACGCTGCCGCCTCGGTTTACGCTGATCTTGCGTTCAAGCGAGCGAGCTACGATCGACTGATTGCGGCCCATGCACTGGCACTCGGCCTGACCGTTGCAACCGCCAACATCGCCGATTTCGCCGACGTTCCCGGCCTCATGGTCGAAGACTGGTCGCGGTGAGCGAAACTCTCGCTAGCATCGTCAAAATTGTGGCCGATCGCAGTGGATCGTTCGCGCCATGACCTGGTCCGCCACTATCCTCACCCTCTACCCCGAGATGTTCCCCGGGCCGCTCGGGCATAGCCTCGCCGGGCGCGCGCTTGCCGAGGGTATCTGGAGCCTTGACGCCCGCAACATTCGCGACTTCACCACCGACAAGCACCGCACCGTCGATGACACCCCCGCTGGTGGCGGTCCCGGCATGGTGCTTCGTGCCGATATCATGTCGGCAGCGCTGCGTGGCGTCAGCGTCAGCGGCACCGGCCCGGTTCTGGCTCTGTCTCCGCGCGGCCCGTCCCTCACGCAATCGCGCATCCGCGACCTCGCGCGCGGCCCCGGAGTGCGGCTGATCTGCGGGCGGTTCGAGGGCTTCGACGAGCGGCTTTTCACCGGTCCCGACGCGGTCGAGCCGATCAGCATCGGCGACTATATCCTGTCGGGGGGCGAGCCGGCGGCGCTGGTCCTGGTCGATGCTTGCATCCGGCTGCTTCCCGGCGTAATGGGCGCGACCCAGAGCGGGGACAGCGAGAGCTTCGAAAGCGGCCTTCTCGAGTACCCGCACTACACCCGGCCCGCAACGTGGGAAGGGCAATCGATCCCCGAAGTCTTGCGATCGGGGGATCACGCGAAGGTCGCCGCATGGCGACAGGCGCGGTCCGAAGAGGACACACGGCTAAGGCGGCCGGACCTGTGGGAGCGCTATCGTGGCGCTCGGGGTCGGTCGCCCTCTGGCGCGCGAGATGATGAAGGAGAATGAGATGAATCTCATCCAGACGCTCGAGGCGGAGCAGATCGCCAAGTTCCTCGAGACCAAGAAGATCCCGCTGTTCCGTGCCGGCGATACGCTGCGCGTCGGGGTCAAGGTCGTCGAAGGCGACCGCAGCCGCGTCCAGAACTACGAAGGCGTGTGCATTGCCCGGTCGAACCGCGCGATGGGCAGCAGCTTCACCGTTCGCAAGATCAGCTTCGGCGAAGGCGTCGAGCGGGTCTTCCCGCTATACTCGCCGAACATCGATTCGATCGAAGTCGTCCGCCGCGGTGTCGTTCGCCGCGCCAAGCTTTATTATCTGCGCGGCCGCTCGGGCAAGTCGGCGCGCATCGTCGAAAAGCGCGACGCGCGTCCCGGCGCGGGCGCAGCCTGATCCGACAGCCCGCGCGCTGTGAAATCAGCGCGCGGAGTTGGGCGTGACCAGGGCAGCTATGCTCGCCGTTTGCGACAACGTAAGAGCGAATCTCTGCCGGTCGCACGCCTTGAAAGGCTGTCCGGATGTGACCGAATCGGCTGCGTTTTATTCCCGGCTTTGCAACCGCTCCGCCTTCGGTTAAAAATGTTTATGCACGTTTCGCGCCAACTGCACCGGAGATGAAAGTGGCGGATGTCGAAGTCATCGAGCGGGAGTCGGCGGATAGCGCCGCTGCGTCGCGCGATGGTCTCGCCGTCGTTGCGATCGGCAAGAAATACGACAAGCGCGTTGTTCTCCGCGACGTCTCGCTGACGGTTAACCGCGGCGAGGTGGTCGGGCTGCTCGGCCCGAACGGCGCGGGCAAGACAACGTGCTTCTATTCGATCATGGGGCTGGCGAAGCCTGATCAGGGCCGCATCCTGCTCGACGGCACCGACATCACGAGCCTGCCGATGTACCGCCGCGCCGCGCTCGGCCTCGGCTATCTGCCGCAGGAAACCTCGATCTTCCGCGGCCTTACGGTCGCGCAGAACATCCTCGCGGTGCTCGAGATCGTCGAGCCTGACAAGGCGACGCGCGCCGCACGGCTCGAACAATTGCTCGACGAATTCCACATCACCCGGCTGCGCGACGCGCCGGCGATGGCATTGTCGGGCGGTGAGCGGCGGCGCTGCGAGATTGCCCGGGCGCTGGCCGCGCGCCCGTCGATCATGCTCCTCGACGAGCCGTTCGCCGGTATCGACCCGATATCGATCGCCGACATCCGCGGCCTCGTCGTCGACTTGCGCGATCGCGACATCGGCGTGCTGATCACCGACCATAATGTCCGCGAGACGCTCGATATCGTCGATCGCGCGTGCATCATCTACGACGGCCGCGTCTTGTTCGAGGGTACGCCCGAGGCGTTGGTTGCCGACGAAACGGTCCGGCGCGTCTATCTCGGCGAAGGGTTCAGCCTCTAGGGGCTTCGGCTCCGGGGCAGCGCCATGAGCATCGGTCCCCGCCTCGACCTTCGTCAGAGCCAGTCACTGGTCATGACGGTCCAGCTCCAGCAGGCGATCAAGCTGCTCGCGCTGACCAACGTCGAGCTCGAAGCGTATATCGGCGGCGAGCTCGAAAAGAACCCGTTGCTCGACGTAGGCGATACGGGATCCATTGACGCCGTGCCCGCCGCCACCGCCGAACCGGCGACCACCGATCAGCTGATCGCCGCGGGAAACGGGGCCGTCGATGCTCCGCTCGATGTCGACTTCACCGCCGAGACCTTCCACCACGACGGTCCGACCGACAGCGTCACTGATGGCGGCTTCCAGCAAGGCGGCAGCTTCGACGGGGCGGGCGCGATCGGCAACGGCGGATCGGGTGACGGCGAAGGCATCGACGTCGACGCGATGGCGGCGGCCGAGCCATCGCTGATCGACCTGCTGATCGAACAGGCGGTCGCGGCGTTTGCCGATCCCGTCGACCTCGTCATCGCGCGCCACCTGATCGACCAGATCGACGATGCCGGATATCTGACCGGAAGCAGCGTCGAAGAGATTGCAGACCGGCTCGGCACCTATCCAGCGGCGGTCGAACGCGTCCTTGTCGTCATCCACTCGTTCGATCCGGTCGGCGTCGGGGCCCGGACCTTGCGTGAATGCCTGATCGTCCAGGCGCGCGAGGCCGACCGCCTCGACCCTGCGATGGCGGCGTTGCTCGACAATCTGGAGACGCTCGCGCGCGGCGACATGGCGACGCTGCGTCGCGTTTGCGGGGTCGACCAAGAAGACCTGTCGGACATGATCCGCGAATTGCGCGGGTATAATCCTAAGCCCGGCCTGCAATATGGCGGCGGCGAGCGGGCGCAGAGCGTCGTCGCCGACGTCTTCGTCCACCGGCTGGCGAAGGGCGGATGGGTCGTCGAACTCAACAGCGCAACCCTTCCCCGCGTCCTCGTCGACCGCGGCTATCACGCCCAGCTGAGCGCCGCGCCGACGGGGCACGACGCGCATTCGAAGGAGCGCGCACGCGAGGCCAAGGTGTTCCTGTCGGACTGCCTCGCGAGCGCGAACTGGCTGGTCAAAGCGCTGGACCAGCGCGCGCGGACGATCATCAAGGTCGCGACCGAGCTGGTGAAGCAGCAGGAGGCGTTCTTCGAACACGGGGTCAATTACCTCAAGCCGTTGACCCTGCGCGCGATCGCCGAGGAGATTGGCGTCCACGAATCGACCGTCAGCCGGGTGACATCGAACAAGTATCTCGCGTGCGACCGCGGCCTGTTCGAGCTCAAGTATTTCTTTACCAGCGGCATCCAGTCGAACGATGGCGGCGAAGCCTCGTCGGCGCTTGCGGTCAAAAACCGGATATCCCGCTTGATCGCCGTCGAGCCCCCCGCAGTGCCGCTGTCGGACGACAAGCTCGTCGTCCTCCTCCGCGCCGAAGGCTTCGACATCGCGCGGCGAACCGTGATGAAATACCGCGAGGCGATGGGGATCGGGTCGAGTGTCGCGCGGCGGCGGGCGAAGCTGCTCGAAGCGGCGGCCTAGAACTATCGTCGGTGTGATGCGTATAAGAGTACGATCCCGCACGGAGTAGAGACATGGCCCATTCACATGCCGAAATCACTGCTTCAGTTGGGCGAGATGGTGCAAACCGCCCGCACGACGTCCGCATTATCCAGCAATTGATCAACGATCACCGGCCGCCGGAAATCCAGCGGCTCGCGGTCGATGGCGTGCCGGGGCCGCTGACGATTGCCGCGATCGTCGCGTGTCAGACGACCATTGTGCATCTCAGCCACCCGGACGGCAGGGTCGACCCGCAAGGCCGGACATTGGGGGCGTTAAACCGTCTCGAGGCACCGACGCATCCGGTTCAACACCCGAAGCACCCGGCCAGCCACGCAGCGGCGGCAGCGCCCACGAAGCCTGCGGCTCCGGCCGCCGCCACGTCACCGGCGAAGCCAGCCACGCCTGCGGGGCCTGCAACGCCTGCTAGCGCAGCCACGACAGCGGCAATTCCCGGCTATCCGTCCGAAGTGATTTCAGCGGCGCAGGCGGCGCAGACGGCAAATCACATCCCGGCATCGGTGACGATGGCCCAGTGGGCGCTCGAAAGCGGCCACGGCGCGCATATGCCCTCCGGCAGCAACAATCCGTTCGGCATCAAGGCAGCCGGCAGCCAGCCGTTCGTCGAGGCGCGGACGCGCGAAGTCGTACACGGGCGCAGCATCTATATCATGGCGCACTTCCGCAAGTTCGACACGCTTGCCGACGCCTTCATCAAGCACGGTGAACTGCTGGCTAATGCCAAGCCCTACGCCAATGCCCGGGCCCAGCTGCCCGACGCCGACAAGTTCGCAGACGCGCTGACGGGGGTCTACGCCACCGATCCGAACTACGGCGCGCTCCTCAAGCAGATCATGAAGGGCGCAAATCTGTACCGCTATAACTAGCCGAGGGTGTGGAAGCAGGCGTTGAGGCGCGCCGCGATCGGCCGCCACTTCGCCGCCTCTGCGGCCGGATAGGTCAGTTCGAACGATTTGCTCTGATCTCCGACGTGGAACGACTTGGCGTAAAATTCGCTCGTCGGGGTGCTGCCCGAGACGACGAACCAGCCGGGCTTGATGACGCGGTAGCTCGTGGTGCCGCCTGCAGCGAGGCGGGTAGCGGTCTGGTCGGCGGCCGCCTTTACCGAGGTCGCCATCACGTTGTTCGAGCCGAATACGAGCAGCTTTGCTCCATCCTTTGCCGTGAAGGCACGTCCGTCGCTGTCGGGCGCCTCTGGCTGCGGGGTCAGTGCGTCTTCCGGGTAGCAGGTCGAATAATTATAACGGACGTTGGTGTACGTCTTCCAGGCGTGCTCCGCCGGCACCGCCTGCGTCGGAGCGCAAGCGAAGACGCCGACACCGGCCAACAGTGATAGAACGGCAGACCGGATCATAATCAACTCGCTTGAATAAGGACCGGTGCTCCAACGCGCCGAAAGCGGTCAGGTGCCGGGGAAATCATCGAAACGGGTGCTGGAATCGCGCCCGATCGACGTGCTCGGGGTCCACTCTGGCGGGAAATTGAGTGCGAGCCAATCCTCGACGATATCGCCGACCCGCTCCTCGACCGCGCCCCACCACAGCCAGTGGCTCGCGCCGGGGAGCTCGTGATAGTCGATCGGCCCGGCGATCCGGCGCGCGGTCGACCGGGCGATCGCGGATGGGGTGATGCGGTCGCGGTCGCCGGTGACGATGAGCGCGGGCATCATCAGCCGGGTGTGGTCGACCTGGGTCGAGCCGGTCCGAGCGAGGAACGGCAGCGCCATCTCGAACAGCACGCGTCCCGAATCCCAGACGAGCGCGGCAATCTCGGCATCGGCGATCGGTGCCGGCACCTCGTTGTAGATCCCCCAGCGCGCATGGTCGGCATCAATCTTCGTCGGCCGCTCCCACCACTTCGGCTTGATGATGACCTCCATCATCGTCCGGATCGGGGGAATCGCCGGGACGTTGGTCGACGCCGTCGCGGCGGGCGAGAACAGGATCAGCCCCGGTGCGCCCACCCGTGCCGCGACCGCCTGCGCGAGAAAACCACCCATCGAATGTCCGGCGATCATCGGCGGCTCGGGGAGGAGCGCGATTTCGGCAACGAGGAAGGCGATATAATCCTCGACGGTGATCGTGCCGAGTTCGGGCGGCGGCGCGAGGTCGGGCGCGCGGTCGTGGAACGGCAGCGCCGGAGCGTAGGTCGGGCGCCCGGTTACAGCGAGCCGGGCGCGAAGCCGGTCGAACACCGACGGCGTGCTCCACATGCCATGAACGAAAAAGATCGGCGTCACTGCACCACGCCGGACGCGGCAAGCACCGCCATCGTCACAAGCTCGCTCGCCCCGCTGATCATCGGCGCGATCTGCACGGCATGCGACATGCCGACGAGGAGCGGTCCGATCATCCGCCCGCCGCCGAGCTCCTTCAACAGCTTGGCGGAGATGTTCGCCGACTGGAGGCCCGGCATGATCAGGATGTTGGCCGGCTCCGACAGCCGCGAGAACGGATAGCGGCTCGCCATCCGCGGATTCAGCGCGACGTCGGGAGACATCTCGCCTTCATACTGGAAGCCGACCTGCCGCGAGTCGAGCAGCTTGATCGCGTCGCGGGTGTGCTTGAGGAACTCGCCCGGCGGATTGCCGAAGTTCGAGTAACTGAGGAATGCGACGCGCGGCTCCTGCCCCAGCCGCCGGGCGACGGCAGCGGTCTGCTCGGCGATGTCGGCAAGCTGCTCGGCGGTCGGACGCTCGTGGACCGTGGTGTCGGCGATGAAGATCGTCTCCGATCGCCCGACGTACATGTGAATGCCGAACGGAGTATGCCCCTCCGCCGGGTCGAGGACCGACCGAAGCTGGCGGAAAGTCTCGGCGAAATTGCGGGTGACGCCGGTGACCATCGCGTCGGCCTCGCCCATCGCCAGCATCAATGCGCCGAAGATATTGCGCTCGTGGTTGACCATCCGCTGGACGTCGCGAAGCAAGTGCCCGCGCCGCTGCTGGCGGGCGTAGAGCATCTCGACCATCCGCGGCACCAGCGTCGAGTTGGCACTGTTGTGGATTTCGAAGTCGTCGGGATCGGCCCCGATCCGCGCCAGCCCGGCACGGACCGGCTCGTCGCGCCCGATCAAGATCGGGGTGCCATAGCCATTGGTGCGGAAGCTGACCGCCGCGCGCAGCACGACTTCCTGCTCGCCCTCGGCGAAGACGACGCGCTTGGGGTGGCTGCGTGCCGCCTCGAAGCTGCCTGCGAGGACGGCGTTCGTCGGGTTGAGGCGTGAGCGCAGTTCGAGGCGGTACGCGGCCTCGTCGAAGAACGGCTTTTTCGCGATCCCGCTCGCCATCGCCGCCTTCGCCACGGCGACCGGGATATTCTCGATCAGCCGCGGGTCGAATGGTGCCGGGATAATATAGTCGGGGCCGAAGTTGCGCGCCTTGCCGCCGTACGCCGCCGCGACCTCGTCGGGCACCTGCTCGCGCGCGAGGTTGGCGAGCGCGTGCGCCGCCGCGAGCTTCATCTCCTCGTTGATCGACGTCGCGCGAACGTCAAGCGCGCCGCGGAACAGGTACGGGAAGCACAGGACATTGTTGATCTGGTTCGGATAATCCGACCGCCCGGTGGCGACGATCGCATCGGAGCGGACTGCGGCAACCTCCTCCGGCGTGATCTCGGGATCGGGATTGGCCATCGCGAAAATGATCGGATTGGGGGCCATCGACGCGACCATCTCGCGGCTGAACGCACCCTTCTGGCTCAGACCCAACGCGAGGTCGGCGCCAACCATCGCTTCGCTCAGCGTCCGGGCGTCGGTGACCGCGGCGTGCGCCGACTTCCACTGGTTCATGCCGGTCGTGCGACCCTGGAAGATGACACCCTTGGTGTCGCACATGATCACGTTGGTCACGCCGAGCAGCTTGATCAGCTCGGTGCAGGCGATCGCCGAAGCGCCCGCGCCGTTGACCACCATCTTGATGTCTTCGGGCTTGCGGCCGGTGAGGTGAAGCGCGTTGATCAACCCGGCGGCGGCGATGATCGCGGTGCCGTGCTGGTCATCGTGGAACACCGGGATGTTCATCCGCTCCTTGAGCGTCGTCTCGATGATGAAGCACTCGGGAGCCTTGATGTCCTCGAGGTTGATCCCGCCGAAGCTCGGCTCCATCAGCTCGACCGCATCGATGAAGCGGTCGACGTCCTCGGTCTTGAGTTCAAGATCGATCGAATCGATGTCGGCGAAGCGCTTGAACAGCACCGCCTTGCCCTCCATCACCGGCTTCGACGCGAGCGCGCCGAGGTTGCCGAGGCCGAGGATCGCGGTGCCGTTCGAGATCACCGCGACAAGGTTGCCCTTGATCGTATAATCGTACGCCGTGTCGGGATCGGCGGCGATCGCCAGCACAGGGATCGCGACGCCCGGCGAATACGCCAACGACAGGTCGCGCTGCGTTGCCATCGGCTTCGACGCGATGATCTCGATCTTGCCGGGGCGCCCGCCCGAGTGGAACAGCAAGGCCTCGCGGTCGAACGACGGGCCGGTGGTTTCTTCGGTCATCGTCAATTCCTTCAACTGACGGCGACCCTATAGGCACGGGTCCGTGACGGGCAAGCGGTCATCGGCTAGGAGCGGTGCGATGAGCGAAGCCTCGCCGATGATGGCGCAATATCTGAGCATCAAGGCGCAGGCAGCGGGCTGCCTGTTGTTCTTCCGCATGGGCGACTTTTACGAGCTGTTCTTCGACGATGCGGCGAAGGCGGCGGCGACGCTCGACATCGCGCTGACCAAGCGCGGGCAGCACCTCGGGCAGGATATTCCGATGTGCGGAGTGCCGGTGCACGCGGCCGAGGCGTACCTGATGCGGCTGATCCGCGCCGGGCATCGCGTCGCCGTCGCCGAGCAGATCGAGCCGCCTGCCGAGGCGAAGAAGCGCGGGGCGAAGTCGGTCGTTGCGCGGGCGATCGTCCGGGTGGTGACGCCGGGGACGCTGACCGAGGACACGCTGCTCGATGCGCGGCGGAGCAACTATCTCGCCGCGGTCGCCCCAGTGGCGGGAGCGGTCGGCATTGCCTGGTGCGATGTCTCGACCGGCATTTTCCGGACGCTGACGACGGCGGCGGACGGGCTCGATGCCGAACTCGCGCGGATCGCCCCAGCGGAGGTCGTGGCTCCTGAGGGGTGGAGCGGCGAGGCGACACTGCGCCCCACCGCTGAATTCGAGTCGCGGGCCGCGAACAAGCGACTGTGCGACCGATTTGGTGTCGCGACGCTCGATGGCTTCGGCAGCTTTGCGCGTGAGGAAGTTGCAGCGGCGGGGGCGTTGCTCGCGTATCTCGAGACGGCCGGGGCGGGGACACTGCCACTGCTGACGCCGCCGTTGCCGTCACCGCAGGCAGGCGTGATGGCGATCGACGCGGCGACGCGGAGCAGCCTCGAAATCAGCCGCAGTGTCGTCGGCGCGCGCGCGGGCAGCCTACTCGATGCGATCGACCTGACGGTGACCGGCGCGGGTGCGCGGATGCTCGCCGACGATCTCGCCGGGCCGCTGACCGACGCGGCGGCAATCGGCGAACGGCTTGATTTCGTTGCGTGGTTCGTCGGGCTGTCGATCGTGCGGGGACGCACCCGCGATGCGCTCAATGCAGGAGCCGACCTCGAACGCGCGCTGTCGCGGCTTGCGCTCGACCGTGGCGGGCCGCGTGATTTGGCGGCAATCCGCGACGGGCTGACGATCGCGCTGGCGCTTAAGGAGGCGCTGGGCACGGCGCAGGCGATCGACATTCCGCCGCTGCTTACCGCGACGCTCGGCCGGATCGGGGCGCATGGCAGCACGATCGAGGCGTTGCGCGCGGCGCTCGTTGCCGAACCGCCGCTCGATATCGCGCATGGCGGGTTCGTCGCCCCGGGGTTCGATGCCGCGCTCGACGAGTTGCGCGCGGCGGCGAGTGACGGGCGGCGGCTGGTCGCGGCGCTCGAAACCCGGCTGCGGAGCGAGACCGGGGTCGCCGCGCTCAAGATACGGCACAACGGCGTCCTCGGCTATCATATTGAAGTTGCAGCGCGGAACGCCGACCCGCTGCTCGCGAACCCTGGCTTCACCCACCGCCAGACGCTCGCCGGGACCGTCCGCTTCGGTTCGACCGAACTCCACGGCCTCGCGACACGGATCGTGCAGGCGGGGGATCATGCACTGGCGGCGGAGGCGGCGCATTTCGCGACGTTGCGTGAGACGGTGCTGGGTCATTCGCGTGAGATCGCGGCGACGGCGGGAGCGCTGGCCCGGATCGACGTCGCCTCCGGGCTGGCCGAACTCGCGGTGCGCGAGAATTGGGCGCGGCCAAGCGTCGACGACAGTTGC
This sequence comes from Polymorphobacter megasporae, assembly GCF_018982885.2. NCBI lineage: Bacteria > Pseudomonadati > Pseudomonadota > Alphaproteobacteria > Sphingomonadales > Sphingosinicellaceae > Glacieibacterium > Glacieibacterium megasporae. The sequence goes on from NZ_CP081848.1 coordinate 3,935,371, forward strand.
GCCTTCGATGTCATGGCGGGGCGGCATCCGGTGGTCGAGGCGGCGACCCGGGCGGCGCGGCAAACCTATGTCGCCAACGACTGCGACCTGGGCGAAATCAACCGCTTATGGCTCGTGACCGGCCCGAATATGGCGGGCAAGTCGACCTTCCTCCGCCAGAATGCGCTGCTCGCGGTGCTCGCGCAGGCGGGGTCGTTCGTCCCCGCCGCCAGCGCACAGATCGGCGTCGTCGACCGGCTGTTCAGTCGTGTCGGAGCGTCGGACAATCTCGCGCAGGGGCGGTCGACCTTCATGGTCGAGATGGTCGAGACCGCCGCAATCCTGTCGACCGCGACCAACCGTAGCCTCGTCATTCTCGATGAAGTCGGTCGCGGCACCTCGACCTACGACGGGCTGGCGATCGCGTGGGCGGTGCTCGAGGCGGTCCACGATGCCTTGCGCTGCCGCTGCCTGTTCGCGACGCATTATCATGAGCTTACGACGCTCAGCGCACGCCTCGACGCCCTCGCCCTGGTCACCGTCAAAGTCCGCGAATGGAACGGCGAATTGGTCTTCCTCCACGAGGTCGCGGCGGGCGCCGCCGACCGCAGCTATGGCCTCGCGGTGGCCAAGCTTGCCGGGCTGCCGGCCCCGGTCATCGCCCGGGCGAAGGAGGTTCTGGCGCGGCTCGAAGCGGGGAAAGCGCGGACCGGGGGGCTTGCCGCCGACCTGTCGGACCTGCCGTTGTTCGCTGCCGCACCGCCACCGCCGAAAGCCGATGATCTGAGGGTGCGATTGGGGTCGATCAGCCCCGATTCGCTGTCTCCGAGGGAAGCACTCGACCTGCTCTACGAACTGAAGCGGCTCGCCTGACCGCGAAACCGGCGCGGGCGCACACGGCCCGCACACGCACGCACCCCATGCGATCCGCAACGCCGCACTGACGCCCCCCGGACACGGCTTGCCACCGCCCGCCCCTTCCCGCACCTTGGTGCAGGGCAACGGCGAGGGCGCACACGGATGGACACGACGATCGGCGTTCAAGGTCCGGGCGGCATCGTACCCCCCGGCGAAGTCATGCGCGATCGCGGGCTGATCCGCGGGGTCGGCCTCGCCGCGTTCACCGCCGCGATCGTCAACGGCGTCGTCGGTGCGGGGGTGTTCACCCTGCCCGCCGTCATGGCGCTCAACGTCGGGCCGCTCGCGCCGCTCGCCTTCCTTGTTTGCGCGGTCGCGATGGGCGCGGTGGTCTGGTGCACCGCCGATGCCGGGCGGCGCGTGCCGACCTCGGGGGGCATCTACGGCACCGTCGAGGCGGCGTTCGGCAAGCGCGCGGGGTTCGTCACCGGCTTCGTCGGCATCTGGCTATCGAGCGTCCTGTCGTGCGGCGGCATCGCCGCGGCATTCGCAGCAATCTGCGGGACGGCGGTCCCGGCGCTGACAAGCGGCTTCCCGCGCGCAGCGCTGATCTGCGGGGTGATGGCGGTCCTTGCGCTGGTCAATTTGCGCGGGGTCGGCTTCGCCGCGCGCTTCATCACCGTCACGACGCTGGTCAAGCTCGTCCCGCTCGCGCTGTTCGTCGGCGTCGGCGTCTGGTTCATCGACCCCGTGAAGCTCCACGCCGGCGTCGCAGCGAGCGGGGATGGGCTGGGCGGCGGCTTCGGCCGTGCCGTCATCTTCGCGCTGTTCGCCTTCTCCGGGATGGAGACCCCGCTCAGCGCCTCGGGCGAGGTCGCCGACCCGCGCCGCAACGTGCCCCGCGCGATCGTGCTGGCGATGAGCTTCGTCCTGCTGCTGTACGTTGCGGTGCAGGTCGTCGCGCAGGGTCTTCTCGGCGCGGCGCTGGCTCATTCGGCGACGCCGCTGGCGAGCGCGATCGCCACCGTTCGCCCCGAACTCGGCATCGTGCTGCTTGCGGGCGCGGGCGCGTCGATGCTGATCTGGATCGGATCGGACCTGCTTGGCGCACCCCGCGTCCTGTTCGCCTTTGCCCGCGACAAGCTGCTCCCCGCCTTCCTCGGCACGGTCGGCGCGAAGAGCCACGTTCCGGTCATGGCGATCGTCGTCCACACCGTCCTCGTCTGCATCCTCGCGGTCAGCGGCACCTTTGAGGCGCTCGCGATCCTGTCGGGGCTGGCGAGCACATTCCTGTATTCGATGGCGTGCAGCGCGGCGTGGCGGCTCGATGCGCGCGGGGTCGGCGGCAGTGGCGGACGGCGCGGGGTGATTCCGGTCGCGGCGGCGATCGGCGTACTGGCGATGGTGACGATCGCGGTCCAGGCGAAGCCGGTCGAGCTGTTCGGGCTCGCCGCGGCGGTGGCGATCGCGCTGGGCCTCTATTCGGGACGGCGGATGTTCGCGGGGTCTTAGCTCGCGCACCGACAGGCCGTTGACTACAAGCGTAGACGTGATAACTACGTCTGTAGTCGATAGGAGCCGAGTCGTGGCCGAACGTATCAGCGATGCCGAATATGCCGTCATGTCGGTGCTTTGGGATCAGAGCCCGCTGACCGCGCACGAGGTTGCCGGGCGCGTTCCCGAGCGCGGCTGGTCGGTCAACACCGTCAAGACGCTCCTCGCGCGGCTCGTTGCCAAGCAGACGATCGCGCACGAGGCCGACGGGCGGCGCTACCTCTATCGCCCGCTCGTCCAACAGGCCGATTATGTCGCGGTCGAATCGCGACGGCTGATCGATCGGCTGTTCGGCGGCAAGCTGACCCCGCTCGTCGCGCACCTCGCCGAGCGCAACGCGCTGAGCGCCGAGGACATCGCCGAGATCGAGGCGCTGCTCAAGGAGATCAAGGCGTGAGCGCGGTTGCCGACTGGGCGGGCGGTGCGCTGCTCGGTTCGACCGTGATGATGCTCGCGGTCCTCGCCGTCCGCGGCGGCGTTCGCCGCGTGATCGGGCCGCGGCTCGCTTACGCGCTCTGGCTGTTCCCGCTGCTCCGGATGATCGTCCCGCCGCTCCCCGCTGGCCTGTTCGCGGCGATCCCTGTCGCGACTGGCAGCGCCAAGCTGTCGATCCTGTTCGTCGGCGCGCGTGGCGCAGGATTGTGGCGCGACCCATCGAGCGGCTGGCAGATCGCGACGCTGCTGCTGGCGGCGTGGGCGATCGGCGCGGCCGTCGTGTTCGGACTCCATCTCGGCCGCTATCTCCGCTTCCGTCGGCGCCTGCTCGCATCGGCTGTCGATGTCGGCGAGCGTGGTTCGATCCGCATCGTCGCGAGTGCCGTCGACGGCCCCCTCGCGTTCGGCGTCGTCCACCCCACGATCGCCGTCCCGCTCGACTTCACCACGCGCTTCGACCCGCGCGAGCGCGACCTCGCGCTTGCCCATGAATGTGCCCACCACGCGCGCGGCGATCTAATCGCGAACTGGGCGGCGCTCGCGGTCTTGGCACTGCACTGGTGGAACCCGGTCGCTTGGGTCGCGATCCACGCCTTTCGCGACGACCAGGAATTCGCCGTCGACGCGCACGTCCTCGCGCGCTGCGATGCCGACGCCCGCCCGGCCTATGCCCGGGTACTCGCCAAGGCGGCCGGGCTGGGCACCCTGTCGGTCTGCAACCTCACCGCCCGCTCCAACCTGAAAGGAAGACTCGTCATGCTCAAGCAACGCCCCTCATCCAAAGGCCGTGTGATCCTCGGCGGGAGCGCGGTCGCCCTCCTCGCCGCGACCGTGCTGACCGCGACGGTCTCGGCGACCGGCGCGCCCGCGACGGGCCGCCAGGCGGTGACGATCGGGGTCAAGCCCGACGGCGCGGGCGGCTATGCCTTGATCGTCGGCGGCAAACTTGTCGCGGCGGGCGCGCCTTTGCCCGGCGGCGCGACGCTGCCGTCCGACTTCGACCCGGCAGGCGGCTGCGACCTCAAGCCCGCCGCCAAGCCGCACGCGATGGTGCTCAAGGGCGTCAACGGCAACACGACCTATGCGATCATGTGCGCGAACGCTGCGCCGGCGTCGGTTCGGACGACGCTCGGCGAGGGCCTCGCCAGCCTCAAGACGATGCGCGCCTCGATCGCGACGCAGCCGGCGTCGGCGGCGTTCCCCGAGACCGAGCGGACCCACGCGCTCGCCGCAGTCGACCGGTCGATCCACGACGTCGAGGGCACGCTCGCCAAGGCGGGCTGATCATCCCGCTGTGTCGGTGCGGTCAGCCGTAACTGCTGACCGCGCCGAACATCGCCGTCAGCGCCGCGCGCTCGCCCGCCGTCAACTCGGGCCGCCACACCTCGAACAGCAGGATCGCGCGGGGCTCGTCGCTATCGTTCCACGCCTCATGCTCGATCGAGTCGTCGAAGATCAGCGGCACCCCCGCCTCGACGGTGCGGACCTCGTTGCCGACACGAAGGCGGCAGCCGGGGGGGACGATCAGCGGGATGTGGACGATCAGCCGGGTGTTGAGCATCCCGTTGTGCGCCGGGATGTGGGTGCCGCCCGCAAGGATCGAGAACAACGCCATCGGCCCGCGACCCGGGATGTGCGGGATCGGCGCGCTTTCGACCGCGGCGATGGTGCGTGGGCACGCGGCGTGGTGCTCGGCGACGGGCTCGCCGTTCTTCCACAGATGGTACGCGCTCCACCGCGCGTCGCCGAGCAGCGAATGCTCCTTCGACGGGCGGTTCTCGGGGGCTTCGACATACGGCGCGAGCCCCGACTGTGCGGCGATCACCGCCTCGACCTCGGCGCGCATCGCCGGGGCCTGCGCCGCGATCGCCGCCACCCAGGGGAAGTCCGCCGGATCGTGGAACGGGATCGCGGCAAGGCGCGGATAATAAAAGCTCGTCGGGGCCTGCGGATACGGCGCAGCGACTCCGGTGGTGATCGCCATCGCCTCGGCAAAGCGCGGGTGGACCGTCGCCGCATCGACTCCGGCAGCGGCCAGTTCGGACCGGAGGTGCGCGTCGAACTTTGCCGAGGCAGCGGCGCACGCAGCCTTCGCCCGGTCGAGGGCGGCGATCGTTACCGGGGCCAGCCCGGCGACACCGTCCGCCGTCCGCAGCGCCGCTTCGAACCATGATGTCGCGGCGCGGGTCTCGCCGTCGCGGTCGAGCAATTCGCCGCGCATGACCATGCCGTCGAGGTTGGCGCGGTCGACCGCGAGGAGCTCGTCGAGCGCGGCGTGGGCCTGCTTGCGGTCGTCGAGCTGGAAGTTCGCCTGTGCGAGCAGCAGCCACAGTTGCGGCGTCGCGCGCCCGGCAGCGACGACGGTTTCGAAGGCGGTGCGGGCGGCGGCGGCGTCGCCCCGGCTCAGTGCGGCGACCCCCTGCCCGGCGGCGGCGGCGAGGTCGGTCATTCGGCACCCCGCGGCGGCGGATTGAGCTGGCCGCGGCGGAACGCGCCCTGGTTGGCGATCATCCAGCCGGGATATTCGGGCGGCAGCGCACTCGCCGTGCCGAGCGCGGCGAGATCATCGGGGGTCAGCACGATCGTGCACGCGCCGATGTTGTCGCTGAGCTGGTCGGGCCGTTTCGCGCCGACGATGACGCTCGTGACGACCGGCTGGTGGAGCAGCCACGCGATCGCGACCTGCGCCACGCTCGCCCCATGCGCCTCGGCGATCGGCCGCATCGCATCGATCACCGCGCCTGCGCGCGCCTTCGGCACCGGCAGGCCCGCACCGTCACCCTTGAGCCGTCCGTCTTCCGGCGCGCCGTCGCGATATTTGCCCGACAACAGCCCCCCGGCGAGCGGCGACCAGACCATCAGCCCGACGCCTTCGGCCTTGAGCATCGGCACGATCTCGCGTTCGAGGTCGCGGGTCGCCAGCGTGTAGAACGCCTGGAGCGAGGCGAAGCGCGCGAGGCCGTGCCGCTCGCTCAGCCCCAACGCCTTCATCACCTGCCACGCCGCCCAGTTTGACACGCCGACATAGCGGACGCGGCCCGAGGCGACGATCGCGTCGAGGCCGCGAAGCTGTTCTTCGATCGGCGTCGCGGCGTCGAAGCCGTGGATCTGGTACAGGTCGATGTGGTCGAGGCCGAGACGGGCGAGGCTCGCGTCGACCGCATTCATCAGGTGATAGCGCGAGGTGCCGCGCCCGTTCGGGTTGCCGGTCATCTGGCCGAACGCCTTGGTCGCGACGACGATCTCCTCGCGCCGGATGCCGAGGTTCCTGAGCGCCGCGCCGGCGATCTCCTCCGACTTGCCGCTCGCATAGACGTCGGCGGTATCGATGAAGTTGATGCCCGAATCGATTGCGGTTTTGACCATCGCATCGGCATCGCTCTGGCCGAGCCCGCCCATGTTTTTCCACATCCCCTCGGTCCCGCCGAAGGTCATCGTCCCGAGCGCGAGTTCGGACACGAACAGGCCGGTCCGGCCAAGGGGATTATATCGCATGATCGGGAACTCCGCGCGCGCCGATGTGGCGTTGCGAGCGGTTTGCCCCTATCTGCGCTGCATGTCACCCCGCTTCGACCAGCTCACGAACCGGCGCGCGATCATCGATCGACGCGTCGTCGGCGACGCCCTTGCCGCCGCCGCCGAAGCCGGGCGGGCGAGCGAGGCGCGCCGCGACGCCGCTGCCGCGATCCTCAAGGCCGCGCTCGCCGAGGGCCGTGCCGAGATCCGCCGCCGCCTCCACGAACACCCTTCGCGCGGGCTCGACAGCGCGGCATCGGGAGCCTTCCTGACCGACCAGCTGCTCCGGCTGATCTTCGACTTCACCACGACCGCGCTTTATCCCAAGCCCAACCCGACCGCCGCCGAGCGGCTGACGCTGATCGCGGTCGGCGGCTATGGCCGCGGCGAGATGGCGCCGTTCTCCGACGTCGACATCATGTTCCTCACCCCGTGGAAGCAGACCGGCTGGGGCGAGCAGGTCATCGAGACGATTCTGTACCTGCTGTGGGACCTTGGGATGAAGGTCGGCCACTCGACGCGGTCGCTCGACGACATGATCCGCATGGCGAAGTCCGACCTGACGATCCGCACGGCGCTGCTCGAGGCGCGCTACGTCTGGGGCGACCAGCCGCTGTACGACGAGGCGGCGGCACGCTTCAAAAAGGAGATCGTCACCGGCACCGCGCGCGCCTTCATCGCCGACAAACTCGCCGAGCGCGACGCGCGCCACCACCGCATGGGCGACAGCCGCTACGTCGTCGAGCCCAATTTGAAGGAGGGCAAGGGAGGCCTGCGCGATCTCCACACGCTCTTCTGGATCGGCAAATACGCATACCAGGTCCAGTCGGTCGCCGAGCTCGTCGGCAAGGGTCTGCTGACCGCGACCGAGCTGCGCCAGTTCCTCAAGGCCGAGAATTTCCTGTGGGCGGTGCGGTGCAACCTCCACGATATCGCCGGTCGCGCCGAGGAACGCCTGACTTTCGACGTCCAGCGCGAGCTGAGCACCCGGCTGCGCTATACCGAGCGCGCCGGCATGTCGGCGATCGAGCGCTTCATGCGCCACTATTTCCTCGTCGCGCGGCAGGTCGGCGACCTGACCGGGCTGTTCCTCGCGCATCTCGACGACAGCTTCGGCAAGGGCGCGTGGTTCCCCAAGCTCGTCCGGCGGCCGCGCAAGCTCAACGGCTTCACCACGCGGTCGGGGCGGATCGGGGTGCCGAACGATACCTTCTTCCGCGACGACCCGGTCCGGTTGATCGAGATGTTCGCGCTGGCGAACAGCGCGGGCCTTGAAATCCACCCGCTGGCGATGCGCCAAGCCGGGCGCGACGCCGGGCTGATCACCGAGAAGATCCGCCGCGATCCGCGTGCCAACGCGCTGTTCATGGACGTGCTGACGAGCCACATCGACCCCGAGACGACGCTCCGCTGGATGAGCGAAGCGGGAGTGTTCGGGCGCTTCATTCCCGACTTCGGGCGTGTCGTCGCGCAAATGCAGTACGACATGTACCACCACTATACCGTCGACGAGCATACGATCCGCGCGATCGGGCTCGTCGCCAAGATCGAGAACGGCGAGCTCCAGGCCGACCATCCGCAGTCGGTCAAGGTCATCCGCCAGCTTGTCTCGCGCCGCGTCCTGTACGTCGCGGTCATGCTCCACGATATCGCCAAGGGGCGCGGTGGCGACCACAGCGAACTCGGCGCCGACATCGCGCTGCATCTGTGCCCGCGGCTCGGACTGTCACCTGCCGAGACCGAGACGGTGGCGTGGCTCGTCCGCTACCACCTGCTGATGTCGTCGACCGCGTTCAAGCGCGACCTGTCCGACTATAAGACGATCGTCGACTTCACCGACATCGTCGCCTCGCCCGAGCGGCTGCGGCTGCTGCTCATCCTGACCGTCGTCGATATTCGCGCGGTCGGGCCGAACGTCTGGAACAACTGGAAGGGTCAGCTCCTCCGCGACCTCTACGACGCCGCCGAGGAGGTCCTCCGTCTCGGCCACAAGCAGAACGGCCGTGCCGAACGCATCGCGGCAAAACAGGCAGCGCTGGCGAAGGAACTCGAGTGGCCCGCCGCCGAGTTCGCCGCGTACGCCAAGCGCCATGCCGACCCATACTGGGTCGCTGAATCGCCCGAAGTCCTGTTCCGCAACGCCTGCCTCGTCGAACGGTCGGACGCCGCCAAGGCCCCGCTGTCGATTGCGATGGAGGTCGACGCCGCGATGGGGACGACGCTCGTCACCGTCTACGCCGCCGACCATCCTGGGCTGTTCTACCGGATCGCCGGGGCGATATCGCTCGGTGGGGCGAACATCCTCGACGCGCGCATCCACACCACCCGCGACGGCCAGGCGCTCGACAATTTCGTCGTCGCCGACCCGTTGGGGCGACCGTTCGCCGAACCCGAGCAGCTTGCGCGGCTCAAGCGCTCGATCGAGGACGTGCTGCTCGGCAAGATCCGCCTCGCCGACCGCCTCGCCGCCCGCCCCCTCGCCCGCCGCCGCGCCGAGGCGTTCCGCGTCGAGCCCAACGTCCTGATCGATAACCGCGCGTCGAACCGCTACACCGTGCTTGAGGTCAACGCGCTCGATCGCCCGGCGCTGTTGTGGTCGCTGACGCACGCGCTGTTCTCGGCGCGGCTGGCGATCCAGTCGGCGCACATCGCGACCTACGGCGAGCGCGCGGTCGACGTGTTCTATTTGACCGATCTGACCGGCGAGAAGATCGACAATGCGGCACGGCTCAAGACGCTGGAGAAGCGGCTGTTGGAGCTGGCGTCGGGCGAGACCGCCCCGGCGATGATCGCGGCGGAATAACACCTTCTCCTCCCCTCCCCTTCAGGGGAGGGGCCGGGGGTGGGGGAGTCGCCACGAGTTCCTTTGCTCGTAACCGCCCCACCCCCGGGCCGGCGCAAGCGCGCCGTCTCTCGCCCCTCCCCTGAAGGGGAGGGGAGGACCGCGCCTCATCGCGCGCACCTGTTTCCGCGGCAGATTTCGCTAAGTTCAAAATAAGTTCACACAAAACGCATGCGTTTTTCGCTCCCGCTTACCGGCGGAAATTCGCGATCGCCTGACAATGAGAAAGAACACGCATCGCCGCCCGGTGGCGACTCGATTGCGGCGACCATAAGCGCAATCGGCGGGTGTAGGACAGCGCGGGATGCGTCGGTGCCAGGGCACCAGACGATCGCGATCGACCGCGGCGGTCTCGCGTCAGGGCTCGGAAGCGACCTTGGTCCCGAGCAGCACCAGCCGGTCGCCAGTAATACCGAACCAGTGCGGAACACCTGCCGGGATCAGAATCACGTCCCCCGGCGCGAGCGGACGCGTGGTTCCGCCGATGATCCGTGCTCCCTCGACCAGATCGGGCTTGACCGTGACCGGCTGCTCGAGCGTGCCGCCCGAGACGAGCGTGCCGGCACCCGCGATGACCGTCGCATATTCGGCCTGATCGGGATGGACCGCCGGTCGCGCCGGTTTTCGCCAGATCTCGATCGCGGCGACAGTCGCGCCGCTACGCAGCAGCGGCTTCCATGCAAACCCCTGCTCCGGCGTCATCGCCTGCGTCATTGCCGCGACCTGCGCGGCTATGTCGGCCGCAGCAGCAAATCCCGTCGGATCGACCGGGGTCTGCGCCGACGCCCCCGGTGCCAGCGCGAATGCAACGAGAAGGCCTGCGCCGAGCCACCGCATCACGCGCGGCCGTCCAGCCGGATCGTCCGCCCCTCGCGTGCCGAACGATAGATTGCCGCGATGATCCGCATGTCGCGCAGGCCTTCCTCTCCCGACACGATCGGTTCCGCACCCGAGCGGACGCACTGCGCGAGATGATCGAGCTGGCCGGCAAACTGGGTCTTTCCCGGACCCGGCGGCGGCATGATCTCGCGCTCGCGGCCATCCTGGCCGAGCCACATGTGGTTGCCGTCGTAGCGGGTGGCCGGCTCGAGCTCGATCCGTCCCTGGTCGCCCATCAACAGGACGTGGTTCTGGTTGGCGCTATACATCGACTGGCAACCGGCGATCGCGCCCGACGGGAATTCGAGCGTCCACTCGATGATGTCCTCGACCTCGGTGAAGCGCGGGTCGCGACGGTCGGTCGACTCGCGCGCCGTCACCGCCGTCGGCTCCTCGCCGGTCATATAGCGCGCCGCCTGCAGGCTGTAGATGCCCATGTCCATCAGCGAACCGCCCCCGGCCAGCGCGCGCTTGAGCCGCCACACCGACGGGTCGCGCTGGACGAAGCCGTGTTCGGAGCGGACATAGCGGATCTTGCCGGCGGCCCCGCTCCGCGCCAGCCGCGTCGCCTCGAGGTTGAACGGTTCGAAGTGGCAGCGGTAGCCGATCATCAGCTTGCGCCCTGCCGCCTTGCACGCCGCGATCATCGTCTCGCACTCGGCGACCGACACCGCCATCGGCTTCTCGCACATCACATGCTTGCCCGCGCGCGCCGCCCGGACGGTGTACTCGACGTGCATCGAATTCGGCAGGCAGACGTAGACGATGTCGACGTCGGGGTTGTCGCGGATCGAATCGAAGGTCGCGTACGAATAGACCGAACGGTCGGGCAGCCCGTGCTCGGCGGCGACGCGCTTCGCCTTCGCCGCGTCGCCGCTGACCACGGCAGCCAGCCGCGAATGCGTGCAATTGGCGAACTGCGGAATGATCACGCCGAGCCCGTATGTACCGAGCCCGACGATCGCATAGCCCAATGGGCGGTCGGTTGCCCCGCGCGCGATGGTGCTCGAACCGGCAACCACCGCCGCAGCCGACAGCAACAGGTCGCGTCGTCCCAAGTCCATGCTTTCCCCCCAACTTCGCTCTATGCGTCGATGCGAGATGCAACGCATGGCGGTGATACCCCGACTATGCGCGCATTCCGCCGACGGTCAATCGGCGTTCATTCTCAAGGTAATGTCTTGAATTCGGTCGACCGGAGCGCGAAGCCTCAGTCCCGGAAGCGCCCGAAATCGACGCAGCGAACCATCGCCACTTCGTCGAGCACGAACGCATGGTTCCACGCGCCGTACACCGTCGACGCCTCCGCCATCGGGCCGCGGACGCGGAGTTCGATGATGTCGGGAATGATCCAGCCGTTGCGCAGGTGGACGTCGACGCATTCGATCGTGCCGCGGAGCAGCCGTTCCCACCCCGTCATCAACAGCGCGCGTCCTGCGGCCATCTCGGGGGTGTCGACCAGTGGATGCGCGTCGTCGAGGTACGTCCGCAGCACCGGGTAGCGCAGCGCCCGCAGCGCCGGCTGCATCGTGTCGAGATCGCGAACTTCGCTCACACATACCCCAGTGACGTTATATCAGTCTGAACGCGTACCGAACCGATGGTCAAGCGATAACGCTTCGGTTTTCGCACAACCCTTGTGTAATGAGGCGGCGGAGGCACGGTATGACGGGTTCGATCGACGATTGGGCGAAGCTGGCGGCGAAGGAGGTCAAGGGGCGCGACCTCGACTGGCCGACGCCCGAGGGCATCACCGTCAAGCCATTGTACACCGCCGCCGACGTCGCCGGCATCGATCCGGGCCTGCCGGGGTTCGCGCCATACACCCGCGGGGTCAAGGCGACGATGTATGCCGGGCGGCCGTGGACGATCCGCCAGTACGCGGGTTTCTCGACTGCCAAGGCGTCGAACGCCTTCTACCGCCGCAACCTCGCCGCCGGGCAAAAGGGCCTGTCGGTCGCGTTCGATCTCGCCACCCACCGCGGCTACGACAGCGATCACCCGCGCGTGTCGGGCGACGTCGGCAAGGCCGGGGTCGCGATCGATAGCGTCGAGGACATGAAGATCCTGTTCGACGGCATTCCGCTCGACAAGATGAGCGTGTCGATGACGATGAACGGCGCGGTGATCCCGTGCCTCGCCTTCTTCATCGTCGCCGCCGAGGAGCAGGGCGTCGCCCCGGAACTGCTCGAGGGGACGATCCAGAACGACGTCCTCAAGGAGTTCATGGTCCGCAACACCTATGTCTACCCACCCGCGCCGTCGATGCGGATCGTCGCCGACATCATCGCTTTTACGGCAGCGCACATGCCGCGCTTCAACTCGATCTCGATCAGCGGCTACCACATGCAGGAGGCCGGGGCGACGCAGCTCCAGGAGCTCGCCTTTACCCTCGCCGACGGGATGGAGTATGTTCGTGCCGCGCAGGCCCGCGGCCTCGACGTCGACGCCTTCGCCCCGCGGCTGAGCTTCTTCTTCGCCATCGGCATGAACTTCTTCATGGAAGTGGCGAAGCTCCGCGCGGCGCGAACCCTGTGGTCGAAGATCATGGCGAACTTCGGCGCGAAGGACCCCAAGTCGCTGATGCTGCGGACGCATTGCCAGACGAGCGGCGTCTCGCTGACCGAGCGCGATCCGTACAACAACGTCATCCGCACCACCGTCGAGGCGATGGCGGCGGTGTTCGGCGGCACCCAGTCGCTCCACACCAATGCGCTCGACGAGGCGATCGCGCTGCCGACCGACTTCTCCGCCCGGATCGCGCGCAACACACAACTCGTCCTCGCCGAGGAGACCGGAATCACCCGCGTCGTCGATCCGCTCGGCGGGTCGTATTACGTCGAGGCGCTGACCGCCGAACTCGCCGACAAGGCGTGGGCGATGATCGAGGACATCGAGAAGATGGGCGGCATGACCGTCGCGGTGGCCAGCGGCTACCCCAAGCTCCAGATCGAGGAAGCCGCCGCCGCCGCCCAGTCGCGCGTCGATCGCGGCGAGACCGTCGTCGTCGGAGTCAACAAATATGCCCCCGCGACCGACGACGCGATCGACATCCTCGACGTCGATTCGGACAGCGTTCGCGAAGGCCAGATCGCGCTCCTCGCCCATGTCCGCGCGACCCGCGATCCCGTCCGTGCCGAGGCGGCGCTCGACGCGATCCGCGACGGCGCCGGCGGCGACGGCAACCTCCTCGCGCTCGCGGTCGAGGCGGCGCGGGCACGGTGTACGCTCGGCGAGATCAGCAGCGCGATGGAGGACGTCTTCGGGCGCCACGCCGCCGTCGTCCGCATGGTCAGCGGCGTCTATGGCGCGGCCTACGGCGGCGATCCCGGCTACCGCCGCGTCCAGGACGGGATCGCCGCCTTCGAACAGCGCAAGGGCCGCCGCCCGCGCGTGATGATCGCCAAGATGGGGCAGGACGGCCACGACCGCGGGGCGAAGGTCGTCGCCAGCGCCTTCGCCGACCTCGGCTTCGAAGTGACGATGGGCCCGTTGTTCCAGACCCCGACCGAAGCCGCCGCGCTCGCGGTCGCCGAGGATGTCGACATCGTCGGCGCATCGAGCCTCGCCGCCGGGCACAAGAGCCTGATCCCCGAACTCATCGCCGCGTTGAAAGGCGCCGGGCGTGGTGACATCCGCGTCATCGCCGGGGGTGTCATCCCGGCGCAGGACTACGACTTCCTCCGCGCCGCCGGCACCGCCGCGATCTTCGGCCCGGGGACGAACATCGTCGCGAGCGCGGCGGAGTTGTTGCGGCTGCTCGGGCATAACCTCCCGCCGGAAGGGTTGGACGAGGCGGCGGAGTAGATTGACAAAATACATCACTCGTTATAACTATTGTTTTAACGAGGAGACGGATCGTGATCCATACCAAGATCAGCGCCATCGGCAATTCCGCGGGTATCATCGTGCCCAAGGAAATGCTTGTTGAGCTCGGCTTGACCCGTGGTGATACCGTCGGGGTCGAGATCGACGGCGGCAGCCTCCGCGTGGTCAAGCTCGACGATGGCTACAACCGCGCGATCGAGGCGGGGCGCGAGTGCTTCGATCGGTATGCTTCGACGTTGGCAGAGCTGGCGAAGTGACCGCGCGGGACATCGTCCTGCCGCCGCTCCAAGCCATCCTCGATCTCCACCGCCAATCGATCGACCGCTTCGGCGGCAGTCACGGCGTGCGCGACATGGGCGGGGTCGAAGCTGCGTTGGCGCGAGCCGAGCAGATGATCGCTTATGGCGGCGATAATGTTGGGGTCACTCAGGTCGCTGCCGCCGTCGGCTTCAGCCTGACCAAGAACCGCCACCCGTTCGTCGATGGCAACAAGCGCGCGGGCTGGTTCGCGATGTTTGTTACCCTCCGCCTCAATGGCTGGTATCTTGATGCGCGCGAAAGCGACGCGACGGCGATCGTCCTCGGCGTTGCCGATGGATCGGTCGACGAGGCGGCGCTGATCGCGTTTCTCGAGGCCAATAGCCGTGAGGTTGCCCGATGACCGTCACCCAAGTCCTCCACGGCAATACCCGCGATCTCGGCGGGTTCAGTGTCAGCCGCGTCCTGCCGCAGGCGGCTTTGCGCAACGTCGGGCCGTTCGTCTTCTTCGACCATCTCGGGCCGGCGGTGTTCGCGCCGGGAACCGGGATGGACGTCCGGCCGCACCCGCATATCGGACTGGCGACGGTGACCTATCTGTTCGACGGTGCGATCGGCCACCGCGACAGCCTTGGCACCGTCGTCGACGTCGAGCCCGGCGCGGTCAACTGGATGACCGCCGGGCGCGGCATCACCCATAGCGAGCGCACCCCCGCCGCCGCCCGCGCCAACGGCCAGCGGATGCACGGCATCCAGTCGTGGGTCGCCCTGCCGCACGACCATGCCGAGGACGCGCCCGCCTTCGCGCATCACCCCGCGAACACCCTGCCGACGATCGCCTTCGGCGGCGCCAAGCGCACGCTGATCGCCGGGACCGCGTTCCACGCGACCTCCCCGGTCGCGGCGCTGTCGCCCATGTTCTACGTTGATATCGACGCCCAGGCAGGCGCGTCGGTCGCGCTTCCTGCCGAGCATGAGGAGCGCGCGGTCTACATCGTCTCGGGCGCGATCGACCTCGACGGCACGCGCTACGACGCCGGGGCGATGGTCGTCCTCGCGCCCGGCGTCGAAGTTGCGTGGACCGCGCTCGAACCGACCCGAGCGATGCTCCTCGGCGGCGCAAAGCTCGATGCCCCGCGCCACATCGAATGGAACTTCGTCAGCGCCTCGCAAGACCGGATCGAGCAGGCGAAGGCCGACTGGCGCGCCGGCCGCTTCCCGACCGTCCCCGGCGACGACGAGTTCATCCCGCTGCCCGGCAGTCCTGCCGCGGTCGCCCAAGGCGGAGCAACCAGCTGATGATCGCACGAGTCTGGCACGGCTGGACGACCCCGGCGAACGCCGCCGCGTACCAGCACCTCCTGTTGACCGAGGTGATCCCCGGCATCGAGCACCGCTGCATCGCCGGCTTCCTCCAGATCGATGTCCTCCGCCGGGATGATGGTGACGCGGTCGAGTTCACCACCGTCATGGCATTCGACACGATCGAGGCGATCGAGCGCTTCATCGGCCCCGATACGACGCTCGCGCATATCCCGGCGGCGGCGCGCGCGCTGCTCCTCCACTGCGACGAACGCGCGGTCCATCACGACATGCTCGAACGCCGGATCCAGGTCGAACCATCGCGCGGACGGACATAGGCCGCGCGCCGACGACCCATAGCGCCGCCTTCGCCGGGGCGCTAAAAGGCGTCTCATGTTCATCCGCCTCACCGAAGCCGTCTCCGTCGCCGGGCAGATCGCCCCCGACGACCTCGCCGCCGCAGCCGCCGCGGGGTTCACCCACGTCGTCAACAACCGTCCCGACGGCGAGGAGTACGGCCAGCCCGCATCGGCCGAGATGCACGCCGCGGCGACGGCGGCAGGGCTCGGCTACACCGCGATCCCGGTCGACCATCGCGGCTTCGACATGGGGCAGGTCGCGGCGATGGCGGCGGCGCTCGATGCCTCCGCCGGCCCGGTCCTCGCCTTCTGCCGCTCGGGGACGCGATCGGCGAACCTGTGGGCGCTCGCCGAGGCGAAGCGCGGCGGCGACCCCGACGCGATCATCGCCGCCGCAGCGAGCGGGCGTTACGACGTCTCGGGCCTTCGCGCGACGCTGGTCAGCCTGTCCGGCGCATGATCTTCGTCTCGATCCTCGGCATCCTGACGCTGGTCATGTTCGCCCGGGCGATCGGCTTCGCGCGCAACCCGCTGCTGACCGATGCCGCCGAGGCGCGCCGCATCGCCGAGGCGCAGATGCCTGGTTTCTACGGCGTCGACGCCGCGATCGACGACAACGGCCGTGGCGCACGGGTCCGCGGCAGTGACGGCCGGACCGCGCGGGTTCGCGGCCACGGCGACCGTTGGGTGGTCGAGGTCGAACGATGAGCCACTGGCCCGACCCGATCGAGATGGCGACCCCGGCATTCATCGTGCTGGTCCTGATCGAGATGCTCGCGATCCGTTTCGGCGCGCGCGGCGACTATGACTGGCGCGACACCTTCACATCGCTGACGATGGGGCTCGGCAGCACGATGGCGGCGGTCGTCTTCGGCGCGACGATCGTCGCGACCTACACCGCCGCAAGCCATTGGCACCTATTCGCGATTCCCGTGACATGGTGGGCGGGGGTGCTGTGCTTCGTCCTCGACGACCTGCTCTATTACGCCTTCCACCGCAGCGCGCACCGCGTCCGCTGGTTCTGGGCGAGCCATGTCATCCATCATTCGAGCCAGCATTATAACCTGACGACGGCGCTGCGGCAGACGTGGACCGGCTTCCTGTCGCTGAGCTTCGCCTTCCGCCTGCCGCTGCTGCTGATCGGCTTCGACGTCCGGCTGGTGCTGTTCGTCGCTGCGATCAACCTGATCTACCAGTTCTGGGTCCATACCGAGGCGGTCCGGCGGCTGCCGTTCGGGCTCGAATACGTCCTCAACTCGCCGTCGCACCACCGCGTCCACCACGGCAGCAACCCGCGCTACCTCGACCGCAACTATGCCGGGGTGTTCATCGTCTGGGACCGGATGTTCGGCACCTTCGAGGCCGAGCGCGACGACGAGCCGGTCCGATACGGCCTCGTCCA
>NZ_CP081850.1 GCF_018982885.2 Polymorphobacter megasporae
GAACCGAATGGTACCGCGGGATATGTGCTGTAAATCGCAATTTCAGCATGCATCGCCCGAGGTCCGGTCAGAGCAGTCGATTGGTATTGCGCTCAATGGTTGAACGGCACATTCTCGGTCTGCGGTCCGGTAAATCCCGGCTGCGGGGCGTGGTAACCCCTGATTGATGGCTGGCTTTGCACGATGTGCATGGCCGGATGGCCGTCGCGCATGTCCAGGGCTCGCCTAAAGGTGGCGGCGCCTGTGCATCAGCCAGGTTACCAACGTCCGGCTCGAAAGCCGGACACCGCCTCCAGATCAAGGAGGCGCACCGATGCGAGTATTGATCATTGTTTTTCTCGGCTTGTTCGCGGCGGTTGTACAAGCTCGGGGCGAGCCGCTGACGGTCGATCCGGTCAAGGCAGCGATCGACGGTGTACCGTCATATCGGATCTACTCCGTTGCGCAGCACGAGAGTATGTTCGTTTCCGGATGTCTGCAGATCGGCGCGACTATCTGTCGGCCGATCCACCGGTTCGCCAACGATCCCGGGTCGGCTGCCCGCGAGGTCGATCAGGCGCTGCATACCGTATGCGATGCTGCGAGCGGCACATATGATGCCAAAACCGACCAGGATGCCATCGCAGCATTAGAAGGTGTTCACTATGCCGGACCGTTCGAGGCGATCCATAGTTGCCGGACAGGGAGCAATCTCAGCGGTGTCGAAGTCCACGTCGAGGACTTCGGCGCCAGCGTCGACCGCCAGCCGCAAGATAAAATCACCCGGCTGCTCGGCGACAAGCGTTCGCGATACGAAGCGCTGACGACCGTCATCGGCTATACGGCCGAGGCGGCATCGCTTCGAAAGGCACGGCAAGCAGCAAGCCTCTCCATCTCCCACATGCTGAACTGTCGCGATAACCAGCGAGCCGCGCTGCGCGAGGGCGCGATGACCACCGCCGGCCTGCTGGTCGAGGTCCGTCAGCAAGTGGCGCTGGTTCAGCCGAACCAGGGACCGGCGGTGTGGCTGCCAGTCGACCGGCTACGGCTTATCCAGCCGCCGGTACCATGCGATAACGCGCCATCAGCACCGTAGCCGAGAGCAGCGCAACCATTGTGAGATAAACAACGCTAGGCGGGACGAAACAGGAATATTGCCTTTTAGGGGACGCGCGCGGACGGCGGCTTGCGGGTAGCAAGCCGTCCGTCTGCTTTCTGGTGTCGTTTTTGCCGAACCAGACGTGCCAGCCTGTCGATTGGCGATTACAGACACTGAGATGAAGATCACGGTCATAAGCTGCAGCCTCGACCCGAACAGCCGCAGCCGCCGGCTTGCTATGGCGTCGGCATCAATGATCAATCAGTCTGGGCACGATGCTAGTCTGGTCGATCTTCGCGACCTTAACGGATTGCCACCGTTCGATAACGATCTGGCATTTGATGATCCCCGCTACGAGCTGCTGCACTCTGCGATTCAGCTTGCCGACGGGATCGTTATCGCATCACCTGTCTATAACTGGGCACTAAGTAGCACGGCTAAAAATCTAATCGAGATGACCGGCGCTACTGGTGACCGTGGGCGAAGATCAGCTTGGTTTGACAAGGTGGTGACCTTCGTGTGCTCGGGTGGCCTGCCCCATAGCTATATGGCCTACGGAACAACCGCCTTGTCGATGATGCTCGATTTCAAATGTATCGTGAACCCTTACGTTGTGTACGCAACCGAGCGTGATTGGTCGCAACGGGAAGAACCACATGAGAAGCTCGTTGACCGCCTTCGCAAGACTCTGGAGGTCAAGTTGGTGTTGGCGGACCGGTTGCGGAATCGCCCTTACAAATCCGATTGGGAAGTCTGATTAAGGCTCAGCGCCGTGTCCGCTTTCGATGTATATGAGAGCTGCTTATGGCCGCCTCGGGGTCAGAAGCAGCCATCGGATCCGCAGCTTGTCGAACGGCAGCTATGCCGCGTTCCATGCTGACTATGCGACAGGCGGCTCTTGGCACGAGATTGTCAAAAGCGGTAATTCCGTTGCACCTGTTTCGTCCAATCCAAGCTCATATCATCCGCCATCTTTGCTGTTTGAACGATGATCGTGGCAGCCAGGGATGGGTCGCGGTCGATGGCAATCAGAGTATCAGCAAGCACTTTTTGAGGTTGAGCCGCGAGGTCCTCGTAGAAGAGGTGCATTGGCTCGATCCCACTTTGATCGAAGAACGAGACCCAGCTCTCATCGTCGGCCCTCAGCATGGCGTATGCTTGGTCGATCTGGCTAGGGTCGAAAACAGGCGGTCTCACTGGTGCGATTCTCTCGCGTTCCGACCCGTCAGCAGCAACGTGCCACAGACCGGTCTGTTTGGCACGGACCAGGGAAACGGCCTGCGCTGTCTTCTTCCTCCTCGACAAATGAATAAAAAGCGTTGGACCGATCTCTTGTTCGAGCAGCGTTCGCAGATCGGCCGTACCGCCCAATCCCGTCCTCAGCCGTTCGATTGCTTCGTTGACGCTCCGCCACATCAACCGAAGGCCAAAGATGCCAGTATCAGCTGTTCCCGCGCGAATCATGGCTGAGAGATAGGCTCGGTTGAATGCTGGATCGGCAGCGGTTTTAGGTTCGCTAACGCCCCAAACTTCAGCCCAGTAGTCGATATCCTCGGACCGAAGGTATGAGTTCGGTTGACCGGCAACTCCGCTCGAGGTCAGCAGATCGCATAAGAGCGTACTGCCTGATCGAGGCGTCGCGCAAATGACGTAGGCCGAAAAAGACATGTTGATTCGTCTGCTTCTGGGCGATGTTAGCAGTCGTACGATGACCATAACAGGGTCTCAGAGCGGAAATACCCGTCTCACGTAAACCCCTCGTTTCGAGGCACCGAAATGTCACGGCAGAGCGAGCGGGGATCTTGCCTCCAATCTCCCAAAAACCGCCGTCCGCTTTCAGCCTCCCGAAACTCGATCGTGGAAGTAAGTTTCGATATGTCCCAGTCAAGGCGCTTCAATTTCATATGGTCCAGCGTCCGTGCACCGAATATGCCGATAATATCGCGTCCGACTGATCATCATTTGCGTCACTACAGCGACAGGCTTCCTGCCACGCCTGTATCGTCGTTGATCAGTCTCGATGTGGCACCTCAGGCGGGCGCGGGCACCGCGTTTAGGTGTCCGGTGATCAGCTTGTTCATTTCGAACATCGTGGCGGACGGCTTGCCGAATACCTTGGCCAGCGCCTTGTCGGCGTTGATCGTCCGCTTGTCAGTCGCGTCCTGAAGGTTGTGCGCCTTGATGTAGACCCACATCGCCTTGACGATCTCGCTCCGCGCGAGCGGCTTCGCGCCGACGATCGCGGCGAGCTCGGCCGACGGCTGCATCGGCGTAGTCAGGCCGCCGGTTGCTTTACGGGGCGTTGCCACCTTGGTTTTCGCCGGGGCCTTGGCCGGTGCCGCAGCGCCCGCCTTCGCCGTCGCCTGGGTTTCCGTCTTCGCCATCGCTCTTCCCCTCGTGAGTTGCACGTCGACCGTAACGAACTGCCTTCGCGATGCAACGCATGCCCATTTCGGCGGTAGATTATTTGGACACGGATTAACGGTAGCGCGCCTCTAACGGCAGACGACCAGTCAAGTCAGACCCCATGAGCGCTCGTACTGGAACAAAGCGCTGAAGCTGACGTGATCCAGAAATCGTCATCAGGCGATGACGCCGCCGGCGACGCCATCGGGACAAATCGCAAGATCGCCCGGTTACGATCCGAGCAGGGATAGCCAAGGCGGTGGAAGTCGAGGGGCACACACCACGCTATGGATAGCAGGTAGGGCGCGGAGGAAAAGATAAGCTAAAACAATCGTGTAGCAGCGTAGCAGGATCGTCGCGAAGCTCACCAAAGCTGGTTCGTGACGTGCTACGCGGGTGCTACAATGCTACAGGCCCTCAGGCATGGGCCGACCGAGGCGCCGCCCTCGATCTCGATGGCCTCATTTACTGACCCGGCGCGGGCGCGGCGCAGTGACATGGTAGCCTCAGCGACGATGCGTCCGGCGACCCTGTTCGGGCTTGACCGACGCCGGTCGCGTCGTCAGTCGGCGCGGCTGCTTCGACCGAAAGATCACCTCACTAGTGGATTGAACGAGACGGACGAGTCCTGTTGGGGATTCCCGGCGCCGGTCGGACGTGCGACGTTGTTGGATGCGCACTGGTATCAGGATCGAGGTCACGGCCTCAGACAGGGCTCGGCTTGAAGCGATTGTCTCGGCGCGGGGTTCGCCGCAGAAGCATGTCTGGCGTGCACGGATCATTCTGCTCACGGATCAAGGGCTGGGAACGCTCGCGATCATGGCGGCGGCCGGCAAGTCGAAGACCTGCGTGTGGCGCTGGCAGGAACGCTTCATGGCCCAAGGTGTCGATGGTTTGCTGCGCGACAAGACCCGCCCGCCGGGCATCGCTCCGCTCGAGGCGGGGCTCGTCGACAGGATCGTGGCCCTGACCCTTGAACGCCCCGACCATGAAGCGACGCACTGGACGGTCCGTGCGATGGCCAAGGCGGTCGGCATCGCTGCGTCCTCGGTTGTGAAGATCTGGCACGACCATGGCCTGGCACCGCACCGCTGGCGGAGCTTCAAGCTGTCCAACGACAAGGCGTTTGCCGAGAAGCTGCACGACGTGGTCGGCCTCTATGTCTCGCCGCCGGCACACGCGATCGTGCTGTCGGTGGACGAGAAGAGCCAGATCCAGGCGCTCGACCGTACCCAGCCGGGGCTGCCGCTCAAGCGCGGCCGCGGTGCGACCATGACCCACGACTACAAGCGCAACGGGACGACGACCTTGTTCGCGGCGCTGAACGTGCTCGACGGCTCGGTGATCGGGCGCAACATGCAGCGCCATCGGCACCAGGAGTTCATCCGCTTCCTGAACGCCGTCGAGGCCGAGTTGCCCGCCGACAAGGCCGTCCACGTCATCCTCGACAATTACGCCACACACAAACAGCCCAAGGTCCGCGCCTGGCTCGGCCGGCATCCGCGCTGGACGTTCCACTTCGTGCCGACGTCGTGTTCGTGGCTCAACGCCGTAGAGGGCTTCTTTGCCAAGCTGACCCGCCGGCGCCTGAAGAATGGCGTCTTCTGCTCCGTCGTCGACCTCCAGGCCGCCATCAACCGCTTCATCAAGGAGCACAATCAGGAACCGCGTCCCTTCGTCTGGCGCGCCGATCCAAACGAAATCATCGCCGCCGTCAGACGCGGGCACCAAACGTTAGAATCAGTCCACTAGCGGGGTACAGGCGTCTTCTCGACGAACCGGCGACGATCAACGAACCAGACGAGCATCGCCGTTCCAGCGACGGCGGCACCCGCCCAGCAAGCAGCCGCCAGTCCGGGTGATCCTGCGAAATATTCCGCCGGCAGGCCGGCCAGCAGCAAGGTGACGGTCGCCGCGGCGAGCCGGCGTACGACCGGCCAGTTGCGGCGACGAAACCCGGCGCGCGCTGTGCCGGCAGCCCAGTCGGCCAATCCTTCAGCAGTCGTCAACGCCATGTCATTTCCCCAGCGAAAGCGCGAGCAGTGTACCACGCATTTGCCTGCGGGTCGCCTGACCAGCGTCGGCACCGCCGTCGTATAGGACGCGGCCGAGCGCCTCGCGTCGATCCGGTGGCAGATCGAGACCGACATCCTGGCAGACCGCATCGACGTCGCCGAGCAGCCGGTCGAGCCGGTCCCAGTCGGCCGGACCGTAATAGGCCTGCGGCGTCGTATCCTCGCCCATGACGATCCACTCGGGATCGACGTCATAATCGCGTCGGAGCTTCGGCAGGATGACCACCGGAGGTTCGGCTGCGCCGGTCTCCCACGCATTGAGCGACCTTCTGGAATAGCCGAGCGAGGCGGCGAAGGCTTCCTGCCCAAGCCCCGCCCGCCGACGCACCGCCTTGATCCGCTCGCCTATGGAAGATGTCCCGATCATCTAATGTTACAAGATGTAAACATGTCTTCCCATTCAGAGCTTAAGGCCACATAATGTCATCTTGAAATAGCGGGCGCTAGCAGGAGCGGTAGGGAGGTCGAAGACGCAGTGGCTAGTTCGCAGCTCAATATCCGACTAGCCGCCGAGCACGATGCCGAGTTCGATCGGTGGGCCAGCGAGCTTGGCGTCGAGCGAGGCAAGCTCGCCCGGGACATCTTCACCGAAGCGCTCGCAGCCCGGCGGGAAGGACGAGTGAGCTTCGAGCAACCGGCCACGCTGGGACCCGGCGACATGATCGCGATGCAGGCAACGCTCGAGCGCGGCGTGATGGAGATCGATCGCATCGCGACTGTCTGGGCGAAGCACGAGGCCGACGTCCGCAAGCAGGAGCGCGACAACCAGCAGATGCGGACCCAGGTCCAGGGTGAAATCATTGCCGACTTGCCGGCGCGGATATCCAAGAGCCTGAACCCGATCCGGCAGGAAATGCTCGCCATGGCCGAGCGGATCGACAAGCAGCCGCGCCTTGACACGATCGACGCCGGGCAGCGTGAGCTTACCGCAGCGCTCGAAGCTAATACGACCGCGATCGAGCGGCTGGAGGAACAGCCGCGACACGTGACCGGTCTGATACTCGGCGACGACCGGTTTTGGTCGACTGCGTTCGTCGTCCTCTGGACTGTGGTGATGATGGGGTTGGCCGTCTTCCCGCTGACGGCGGTGGAGATGGCGTTTCCCGGCATCGGTATCCCGCTTGCCGATCGATTGGTAGTGGGTGACGCCGGGTTCTGCCGCCTCGTCAACAACCGCTTCGGGAGCGACGGCTGCCAAGTGCCGCGTGACCACCAAGGGACGTCGGTATCCGGGAAGACCCCGGTAACTGCCAAGGCAGGCCTCAAAGCGATCCAGAAGACCGCCTCTCATGCGACGCACAAGGCGAAGCGACCGTGATCTCGGTCAGCGCCGTTGGATCCGCCGGCGACGCTGCGGGCTATTATGCCCGCGACAACTATTACACCGCCGATCAGGGGCACGACGCGAGCGCGTGGGCCGGGGCAGGGGCGGCCGAGCTGGGGCTCGATGGCCCGGTCGATGCCGCCGCCTTCGCGAATATCCTCGCCGGGGAGCTGCCCGACGGCAGCCAGCTCGACGCCAAACGTGGCGAGCATCGCCCTGGGTGGGATCTGACGATGTCGGCGCCGAAGTCGCTGTCGATCCTCGCGCTGGTCGGCGGCGATGCGCGATTGGTCGGCGCGGTCCGCGAGGCGGCCACGGCGACGATAAGCTGGGCAGAACGCAACATCGCCGAGGCGCGGGTGTGGAACGGGCGCAATCAGGAGCCGGAGCGGACAGGCAAGTTTGTCGCCGCGACCTTCCTCCACGACGTCAATCGCAACGGCGAGCCGCAGCTGCACGTCCACACCGTCATCGCCAACGCGACGCAGACCGCCGACGGCAAGTGGCGGGCGCTGCGTTCCGACGCGCTATACGACCGCCAGCACGCCATGGGGGCGGTGTTTGCCTCGACCTTGCGTGCCCGCGTCGAGGCACTCGGCTACGCGACCGTTCCCGCGCAGAATCCGCGCGACGGAGCGTTCGACATCGCCGGCGTGCCGCGCGCGGTGATCGAGGCATTCTCGACCCGCTCGGCCGAGATCGG
The DNA here is from genome assembly GCF_018982885.2 of Polymorphobacter megasporae. Taxonomy (NCBI): domain Bacteria; kingdom Pseudomonadati; phylum Pseudomonadota; class Alphaproteobacteria; order Sphingomonadales; family Sphingosinicellaceae; genus Glacieibacterium; species Glacieibacterium megasporae. The sequence continues at coordinate 7,587 of NZ_CP081850.1, forward strand.
GGCCCATCTTGAGACGCGGGGGAGAGAGGGTACGGCGCGCGAGCGCGAGCTGGCGGCGCTCGCCACGCGCCGGTCGAAGACCCCGGAGGTCGCGCTCGAGGTCCGTGGAGCCACGTGGCGGGCGGTAGCGGTGGCGAAGGGGTTCGATCCGGTAAGATTGGTTGAGGCGGCGCTTGGCCGGTCGGACCGCGAGCAGACCGTGTGGACGCAGGTCGTGCGCGGTGTGCGCGGGGCAGGGGAACGGGGGCTGGCGATCGCGAGCAGGATGGGGCTGACACCCCGCGACGGCGATCCGCTGGTGCCCGAGCGGCTCGGCCGCCTCGACCCCCGCGCCTATGCCGCGGCGCAGGCGGTCGCGTCGGCTGTGCGCGAGCTGGCTGAGAACGAGGCGGCGTTCGACCGGCTCGACCTCACCCGCGCCGCGCTCGAGCGCGGCGGGCCGGTGACGGTCGCCGACGTCGAGGCACGGCTCGCGCTACTGGAGGCCAAGGGACTGCTGCTCGGCGACGGCGACCGCATGCTGACCACCGACGGCGCGGTCCGGCTCGAGAAAGGCTATCTCGCCGCGATCGAGGCGGGTCGGGGCCACTCGGCGCCGATCGTCTCGGCGGGCGAAGCCGCGGAGCGCGCGCAGGACGCGGCGCGCGACCTCGGCTTGCGCCGCCTTAATCCCGGCCAGGAGGCGGCGGCAGTGCTGATGCTGTCGTCGTCGGATCTGGTGGTCAATGTCCAGGGTGGCCCGGGGCGCGGCAAGTCGACCGCACTCGCGCCGGTGACGGCGATCGCCAAAGCCGAGGGACGATCGGTGATCGGGCTCGCGATCGCCAACAAGAAGGCGAATGAACTCGGACGCGAAACCGGCGCGGAGGCGAGCACCATCGCCCGGTTCCTTGCCCGGCACGAGCGCGTGATCGACGGCACCGCGCTGCCGGCGCAGGTCGCGCGCGTGATGACCGAGCTCAAGGGCTCGGTCATCATTGTCGAGGAAGCGAGCCAGGTCGGTACGCGCGACATGGAGCGGCTCGTCCGGCTTGCCGGCATCGCTGGGGCCGCACGCCTGATCCAGACCGGCGATGCGCGCCAGCTTGGCGCGATCGACGCCGGCAAGCCATTCGAGCTCAGCCAGCGGGCCGGGCATGCGACCGCACACATCACCGAGAACCTGCGGTCCCGGTCCGACACGATGAAGGCGGTGGTCGCGGCGCTCGATGGCAATGACCTGCCCGCCGTGTTCGACCTGCTGAAGCCCGCCATGACCGAGGTGCCGGGCGCGCAGGTGGCAGCCGCCGCCGCCGCGCGCTGGGCGACACTGCCCAAAGCTGAACGCGACACGACATTGCTGCTCACCGCCGGTCGCGCGATGCGCGCCGAGGCCAACCTCGCCGTCCAGGCCGCGTTGAAGGCGGCGGGCGAGATCGCGCCGTCGGGCGTCCGCGTCGACGTGCTCGACCGCGTCAATGTCACACGCGAAGGCGCGCGGCTGATGAAGGGCTATCAGCCCGGGCGAGTCGTCGAGATCCGCACTAATCTGCCGAGCCAGGGGTTTACGCGCGGCGACCGCGGCGTGGTGACGGGCATCGAGGGCGACCGGGTTCGTCTGGCGATGCGCGACGGCGGCGAGAAGCTGTTCCGGCCCGATGCCCTCGCGAAGAACCTACGGCACGACGCGGTGTCGATCTACCAGGTCAAGCAGGTCGAGCTGCACGCGGGCGACCGGATCCGCTGGACCGACACCGATCGGCAGCGGGGGCTCAACAACGCCGACCTCGCGCGGGTCGAGCAGGTCGGCAAAGGCGGGCTGGTTGCCTCCTCGCTCATCGACGGTACGGTGCACCAACTGAAGCCCGGCGACCGCATGCTCGAGCAGCTCGACCTCGCCTATGCGATCAACGTCCACGTCGCGCAGGGCGTCACCACCGACCACGGCATTCTCGCGCTGCGGTCGACGGAGCGGAAGCTGCTCAGCGAGCGGTCGTTTCTCGTCGCGCTAACGCGGGTCGCCGACAAGGTGGCGCTGATCGTCGACGACGGACGCAGGGTCGAGCAGGGCGTTTTGCGCAATGCCGGCGACAAGACCTCGGCACTAGAAGTGATCGGCAAGACCGTGGCGGCGGATCGGGCACCATTATCGTCGGCCCAGCGTAACGATGGGCCCGCGACAGAAGCATCTACCCAGCAGACTAATGTGCCCGAGCGCTACCTTGAGCGGGGAGTGGCTCGAGCACCTGCTCGCGATGTCGACCACGTCGTCGATCGGGCCGCCGGCCGCGTACCCGATGTCCAGCCAGACCACGGGCTGTGACGGAATAGGTCCTCAGTTAGCAATCTGATCTTTGGTAAGGCGACCTAAGACAAGGTTGACGTCCCCCCCGTTTTCTTCCTCCAGTTTGAATGAGAGTTTTCCGGCTGTGTGACCACCTTTGAGGAGGAGTAGGCCGTGAAGAAGAGCAGGTACACCGAGGAGCAGATTTCATACGCGCTGCGGCAGGCCGAGACGGGCACGCCGGTGGCCGAGGTGACCCGCCGGATGCACGCGATCGACGCCGCGCGCCGCGAGGTCGCGCGCGCGCGGGCGGCGGTGAAGGTGCGCGAGGACTAGCTGCGCAGCGATACGGGCCGCGCCTATGTCTCGCACCGGCTGGAGCAATCGCGGCGCGTGATCGAGCCGATGAAGACCCAGGCGCGCACGCTCGACCGCAAGCTCCGGTGCGTCGACAATCGCATCAGGTCGTTCGACAGGGTGATCTACCGCGTGAAGGTGGCCGAGCAGCTTGGCGTGGAATCCGTCACGCGGCCGATCAGGGTTAGCAGCGGCACCCAGCTTTCCCGAACCGTCGACCGGGCATTGGCCGGTACATTTGCAAGCGTGCCGGCCCAGCGGCTGCAGCAGGCGCGCGTCCAGGTGCAGACGCTGGCGCACGGGCTGGGCATGTCGCGCTAGAGCATTGCCATAATGACTTTATGCCGCCCTTGAAACACGCCGCTGAGTGTCAAAAACCGGTGGGTTCTGACACAGCGTAGCATTTCGAGGAAAACCCTTGAAATAGCCATATATGACAACATATATAGCCGAATACGACACTTCAAAGGATGATCTCTGTGGCTGATGATCCAAGCGCTAAACTCGCGGAACTGCGCACTCGAACATGGACGACCGCGGCTGAACACGCGGAACTGAACCGCTTATATGATCAGGCCCTCGCCGACCTCGCGCGGTCGCTTCGCCCACTCGAAGCTAAGCGGCTCGCCATGAAGGCGGGCACCACCCCCAACGATCGTCAATCACTGAAACGGAAAGCGGAACGCTGGAAAGCCAATTTCCTCGCGATGCCGGCGATGGAAAGGGCAGTCGTTTGGGAAACCCTCCGCGAAGCTCTAGCCGAGGGAGACCAGAGAGATGCCTAATTACTACGGACAAAGTTCCTATGTAGACCGCTCTGCAATCTTCGCATTGTTTTGCGGCTTCCTCTCCGCCGCCCTGGCTTGGCTCTCATTGGATACCCTTGAGGCTCAGCGGCCGCTTGCGGTGCCGTTGTTCATGCCGCTGCTGGGCGTTGCGATCGGCTTCATCATCAATCTCTGGTGGCCTGAAGATCAGGATGTGCGTCACGCAAAGGTATGGGCAGCAGTCGGGCAGGGGCTCGGCGCGGTACTGCTGCCGGTAGCCCTCATGGCTATCTTACGTGCAGTGATCGCTGGTATCTGAACGCGCGCCTTGCGTTGATCAGGTAAAATCTTTCCAAACTCAAATGATCCGCTTTATCGGGCAGTTGCCAGAAGGCAGCGCTATTATCGTCTAAGGTGTCACAACCGTGACTCAAATCTGAACTCGATTGTAACGGCCAAAGAATGGTAGAAGCCCACTAAACGCGGGATAGAATAATGCAAATGTCTGATGGAGAACGTCTCATCATCGTAATGTTGGCTGAGGTGATGGAGGCCCTTAAGCTCGACCAGGAAATTGATCCGGCGCTTGTTAAAACTCTGGTGATTAATAATGATGGGTGGGCACTAAAGCGCAAATACTCTGGGATATTTCATAGTGAAGCGCCCTCAGATGACGTGGTCTCAGAAACTACTAATATCTTATGGATGTGGGGTATAATCGAGCACTCGATTGCGAGCCTTACCGGGGTAGAAGCGAATGAGGCCAAGGGCTGGCACTGGACTAAATGGGATGGCTTTGATGGAAACAATGATGACCACTATGGCGTTGCGCGCACCATGATCGAAGACCTAGGAGAGTTCGAAGACAGCCGCAAAGGTATCAATTTGAATAGCCATTCGCAGACGTTGCTGCCGCGTTACAGGCGCATGTACGAGAAGTTTGACGCGCATGTGAAGGCTGGGAAAGCTTCTCCGCTTTCGTTCGACGCGCTTCGAGACTTATGTAGCTGACTTGGGATTTCGCTATGGCCGAAGATTATGAACGCGAGAAGCTTGGCAACGCTGTAAACGCCCTTGCCGTCAGCGCAGCACCGATTCAGAAACGTCTCGAATATGCATGGACTGCCATGCACACCTTGATGTCTCACGGCTTTACCGACCTGGAGCGGGAAGCGGAATTCGCCGTAATCAAAGATCGCCTTACCGCTGACAAGTCTGATGAGCACATGGGCTATGTCCCCACCACATGCGCAAAACTTTCCGACAATGAAGCAATGGAAATTGCGCAGGCTATCGTGGATCTAAAAACCCGCCTTTATCACAACCGAATTCACGCCCTTGAGGATGAGCTTGAGGACTTAAAGGGACGCTAATTAACTGCAACAATAGCTATGCGGCGATTGCCGGGTTGCGTATCACATCGATAATCTCAGCGGCGATTTCCTCAACGGTATGAGTTGCTGTGCTCCTGGCAAGGCGATCAGCGAGGGACGGTGAATAGCCGACCACCTCTCGCTTGCTGACATTATGCCAGACTGGCAACAAAATCTGATCACCGGACACTGCCCGGGTTACCAATCCATCAAGTTCGTACTCAGGCCACCCGCGGCCAAAGAACGCTTGCGATAGAACTACGACTCCAAAACGGCTGCTGGCTAAACCACGGTCTATCTTGCGGCGAAGACTGTCACCGATCCGCAACTCGAATTCGTCATACCAGACACTGAGTCCTGCATTGTGTAACGCCTCCGCAAGCGGCCGGACCACATCGTCTTTGTCTTCCGAAGCATGGGAGATGAATACGTCGAAGGTGCGGCCGTCAGGTGCCTCCACTGTGGGAGCGAGATCGCTTTCGGCATCTCGAACCAGCGTGGGGACGCTGCGCAATGGTGCCTCGTTGATCGCCGGCAACGGCCTGAGCGCCGTGCCCGGGATTACTCGAATCCCGGACCGGACTGTGCCTTTCAGGCCCTGCATATCGACTGTCACGTGCCACGAGCCCGAGCTCGGCACCTGTAACCGAACAGGGGAGCTTTTGGCCAATCCGCCGTGATAACGATGCTGACGACCGGCCTTATAACTGCTGAAGTTGGAGCCATCCATAAGGCGGACATTCGCAGCGCTACCCTGCAAAGTGACTTCCACCACGTTGCCGCGCTCGACATGACCGAGATTGTAGTGCGTAAAATTCATCCCCGCGCTCCGCCGGCCGCCGTGCTCATTCGATCACTTCGCCTTTTTATCGGGGCGCTGGGACAGGGCTGATCCAGCTGCCGTCTTCGAGTCTTTGCCCGTACGGCCGTCTTTTAGAACTTTCGACGCAGCCTTGCCCGCCTTCGTGCCGGTTTGTTCGTTCTTAGAGACCGTTTGAGAATGGCTTGAAGGGGTGGCGCGGTTGTGATTCAAGCTTGGGATGTGGACCCGAGCGAGCCGTGGCCGGATGGCTGGATTTGAGCAGCGAGCGAAGCGCTACCCGACCGATCTGACGGACGAGGAGTGGCGGTTTATCAAGCCGTTTCTGCCACCCGCGCCAAAACGAGGGCGTAAGCCGACGACGGATCTTCGCGCGGTGCTTGACGCCTTGCGTTATCTTGCTCGGACGGGTGGCGGCTGGCGGATGCTGCCGAACGACTTTCCGCCATGGCAGACGGTCTATTGGTGGTTTCGGCGGCTTGTGCGGCGGCTGTTGTTTCGCACGCTCCACGACGTCACGCTGATGCTGGACCGGGCACGCGAGGGTCGTGAGCAAAGCCCGAGTGCAGCAGTGATCGACAGTCAGTCGATCAAGGCTCCGGCAGCGCAAAGCCGTGGGTTCGACGCCGGCAAGAAGGTCCTCGGCCGCAAGCGTCACATTGCCGTGGACACCGACGGGCGGCTATTGATGATCAACCTGACGACGGCGGACATCTCCGACAGCGCCGGCGCGCAGGCGATCGTTGCCGCGATCCGCAAGCGGTGGCCCTGGCTCAAGCACCTGTTCGCCGATGGCGCCTATGACCGCACCAAGTTGATGGACGCGGCCATCTACCAGGACTTCGTCCTCGAGATCATCCGCCGCACCGACAAGGAGCCCGGCTTCAAAGTGCTGCCGCGGCGATGGGTGGTCGAGCGCACCTTTGGCTGGATGACACGATGGAAGCGCCTCGTCCGCGATTACGAACAGCGGATCGATGTCTCCGAAGCCATGATCCACGTCGCCCTCGGCAGCCTGATGCTAAGACGGATCGTCCACCCGTGAGCATTCTCAAACGGACTCTTAGCCATATCCAACCCTCTCCCAAACGCCCGATACCGAAACGGTAACAGATATTCAGGGCATGGTTGCAAAAATGTTCGGCTAATGTTCTTTTTGACGGTGGAGCACAATCGGTGCACGACACCATGATTTCGAGATTGTAGTGAGGCGATAGTGACAGTCCCATCTCGCCTCTCTCGCAAGCATGCCGGTGCCTACTATACCGGCGATGCCGTCGTTGAGGCTCTGGTAAGTTGGGCGGTTCGAGGCGAGCACGAACGGATGCTCGACCCCTCGTGCGGCGACGGGCGTTTTCTCGCTGCACATCGCAACAGTGTCGGCATCGAGCAGGATGACGAGGCCGCCGGTCAGGCAATCGTCCGCGCGCCTTGGGCACTGGTCCACGAAGGCGACTTTTTCCAGTGGGCGGAAGCTACGGCCGAACGCTTCGACTGCGCCGCCGGAAACCCGCCCTTCATCCGGTATCAGACCTTCAAAGGCGATGTTCGCGCCCGCGCGATCGGCCTGTGCCGCAAACATGGAGCCGAGTTCAACGGGCTTAGCTCGTCATGGGCACCCTTCCTGGTCGCCACCGCCAGTCTGCTTAAGCCCGGCGGTCGCATGGCGTTTGTCGTCCCCGCCGAGATCGGCCACGCACCCTATGCTGCACCGCTGCTTGACTATCTGGTCGCCAATTTCGCGCAGGTGCAGGTCGTTGCTGTCCGGGAAAAGCTGTTTCCCGACCTCTCCGAGGATTGTTGGCTGCTCTACACAGAAGGCTTCGGGGGCAGCACGGATCATATTCGCTTCACGGTACAGGACCGCTTTGCCTGGAGCGCGCGTCCGCCGGTGAAGGCAGAGCGCGTGCCGATCGCCGAGTTTCAGGGTGTGTGGAATCGGCGCTTGCGACCGTTCCTGCTGCCGTCGGCAATCCGCGACCTCTACCGCGTTGCTGCCACGCACAGCGACAGCCGCCGGTTTTCGGAGATCGCCCAAGTCGGCATTGGCTACGTCAGCGGCGACAATGATTTCTTCCATTTGCGGCCGTCGCACGCCGAGCATTGGGGCATCCCCCCTGCCCTGCTCCACCCCAGCGTCCGCAACAGCCGCGTTCTTCCCGCGCGACAGATTACGCCCAAGACCGTTGAGAGTTGGCGCAAGGCGGATGCGCCAGCCTTGTTGCTCCGCTTGCAGCGCGGCACCAAGGTGCCGGCCGCGGTCCGGCGCTACCTCGACAGCGAAGCCGGCCAGGTCGCTCGCACTGCTTACAAATGCCGCAAGCGCGAGCCGTGGTATGCGGTCCCAGACGTGAATGTGCCCGATTTCGTGCTGACCTACATGTCGGGCCGCAGTGTCAGCCTGGTTCGGAACAGCGCCGGCGTCACCTGCACCAACACTGTTCACGGCGTTCGTATTCGCGACAAAGCGCTGGCCGCGAAGCTGCTGCCGTCATGGGGCTCCCCGTTCATCCAACTGAGCTGCGAACTCGAGGGCCACGCGCTGGGCGGCGGCATGTTGAAGATCGAACCTCGCGAAGCCGGCCGGGTGCTGTTCCCCGCGCCTGCCCTCACGCCCGAGCTCGACGCTACGACAATTGCCGAGGGTGTCACCACCATGCAGCGCTGGCGTCACTATGGCGGCTAGCGTCTGCCAGTGGACCAGCCAGGCGCAGGCATTGAAGGCGTTCGCCGATTTCACCGGCGCGACGCAAAGCGCCGGCCAGATCAAGCCGCTCCACTGGTACGTCGCGTGCCGGTTAGTGCTCGAGGGCGGCTTCGACCCCGACGACATCACGCCCCGACCGCCGTTCCGTGTGGAGCGCCGTTCGGGCAAGCCACCGATATTGCACTACGCGCCTGAAAAGGCCGGGGGTGGAGAGCGCACGATCCTTGGCGGATTGAAGACCAAGAATGTCGATGTGGTGGTGACGCGCGAGGGCATCGGTCCCGTGCTAGCGGTATCGTGCAAGGGTGTGACGGGTGCCTTCCGTAATCTCACCAACCGCATGGAAGAGACGATTGGCGAGTGCACCAACCTGCACATCACCTACCCCGCCCTGGTGCTGGGCTACATGGTCCTGCTGCGCGCCAACCGGCACACCGACGAGGTGCTCGAGGCTGTAGCTGAGGAAGCTGAAACCGGCGAACCTGGTCGCGAGCTGGCGGCCAACGACATTGCTATGACCCGAGGCGGCGATCCTGTGGCCGGGATCATGCGATTCCACAACGCGCTTCGCGAGTTGGTCGGGCGGCGGGGCATTCGCAACGACGTAAGCCGTTATGAGGCGATCGGCTTAGGCATGGTCGAGATGCAGGCTGACCATCGGGGGGTGCTGCTAACCAGCTACCCGGCGCACGATAGTGTGTTACGGCTCGAGCGGTTCTTTGACGCCCTTTATCTTCGCTACGACGAGCGATTCGTAACGAGCGCTCCGGACCTAGCAAGTAAAACACGAAGGCTGGAATGGGCCGGGCCGTCACCCGGACTAGTTATGCCCAATCTAGATTTTAAGACGCGGACTTAGCGGGCGGCGCAGGGCTGGTTTTTACGTCTGATGCTGAGGAAGCGATTGTTTCGGATGGTACGGCAGCAGGTGATCCAAGAGCGGGTGCGCGTGCGGGCGGCAGCACGCCTTCATTCAAAGCGGGAGTTCGAGAGGGAGGCAGCACACCATCTTGAACGAGCTTGGGGTTAGGCGGAGATGACGGTTTTTGGGCCATTATTTTTACCACCATGCTAAAGATCGTTGAGATAATACGTTCGATCTTGCTGTTCAAGAATTGTATTCATAAGGCGGCTCGCAGATGACAGAAGAGGAGTATCGAGATGAGCTTTCTGCCTTAAATAGTGCACACGCGCAGAATGAAGTTGCCCGAGACGGATTCCTGGCTGTGGCGCATATTGCAATGTTCGCGGCCTCTATATCATTCATAGGAAGCGTTTCGCCTCTACGAACTGCTATCTTAATTCCGGTATTAATACTCGGGTGGATATCGAGTGTTGGTGGGTTATTAGCGCTTACAGCGAGTTTCGCAGCAACGACACGATATATTGATCAACGCCGGCAAGCTATAAATAATGAAAAAAAACCGTCAGCTGGACTTGCAACATTCTTGAACGCCGGTGCATTATGGTCTTTTCCGGTCGCACTTATAAGCTTATTCATCTTCGTCACGTCAAATGTGGTTAGGCCAATGACTAAAACTACTCCTTTCTTACATAATCAGGAAAAGATCGAGAAGGGAGTATTACCACCCGCCCGTGCTCCTTCAAGAAGCCCCGAGCCAAAAGTCGGAGTGCTTCCGGCCCCACAAGCGCCTGTGCGGCAACCAGCGCCGGCACCCGCGACCCCGACAAAAAAGTAGTCGAACAATCCAAATTATAGAGCCGAGCTCGAGCAAATTGAAGTGGCGAGATTATGCTACAGAGCGGATGCTTAGATATGAATCAAATTTATCGAGGCGACGCTACATCGCCTCGGGCCGGCCAAAACACTTATTTCCGCCGCCCGTCCGGTTCTTTGGCGACCCCTTTAAAGGGCTTGCCGCCTTCTTTCTGATCCATGAAACGGCCCGTGTCGGTGTTGCGTTTTACGTGATTGCCGTTTGGCGCTTGCGTCTGCGTCCGGTTATCGACCGAGCCACGGCGGAAACCTTCATTCGTATTTTTGGCCATGTTAATCCTCCACCTGCTTAACTCTCAGATCGCCATCGAAACGGCAATTTCAAGGGCTGTCGGGTGGTACGTCATCCGGTTAAACGTACAGAGGCCGGCCACGTTCCCTCGGTCGCGACTTGCCGCAATTCCAAATTCAAGCCTATCGATAACTTGTGATCACTTACCAATGGCTTTAGTAATTGAGAATAGATCAACACCGGAAGCCTTGAGAGCGATAACAATTAGAACCAGAAAAATAGTATAGAGCAAAGCAGACACCATGCCCAAAAACACAGTTCTTGCTGTGCCACCCTTTAAGGCCTCTTTTAAGATATCAGGGCGAGCATCATCTATTGCTGTTAAAGCAAACTCAGCTAAGGCCGAGGATGCGGCGTCTGTAGCATTCTGAATTAATTGGGGTGTCCACGTCGCGGCATAAGCCAAAATCTCACCTGCGGTAGGGGGATGGCCAGTAGCCTGCTCTGAAGCTAAGATCCACTCCCTTTTGGCAGTCTTATAGATTCCGTAAGCTACCATTCCGAGAAGCTTGTCTTCACTATCACTTACTAGTTTTGTAAAGACCGGATTATGCGTCACGATAGAGCTACTTTTTCTTCTTATTGTTACCCTGAGAGAAAGCCGAACTAGCCAAAGACTTGTTGGCTTTATCTGACGCTTTAGAATATGAGTCGGAATTCATTACTTTAGTCGTATGTCCAGAGCTTGACACCTCTCGGAACACACCTTTGCTTGAGCCAGAGGAACCCTTCGATATCGTAAAGCTGGTAGAACGATTTGTTGACATAGTCGTATTTGGGGGCTCCGGCGACCATCTGTCAACACGTGGAAGAGCTAGCGCGACACGGCCCCCTCGCTGTGATTGAGCCGATATTCTTTTAAACGTCGCGCATATAGACCGAAGAACCAGAGTGAAGCAAAGCTTGACGCGACCAAAATCATTTTGGGCGCGCCAGAACAATGCTTGACTACGCCAAACTAAAAGCCCAAATGCGATGTTGAGGCAGCGAAGTTCTAGGTTCGCCGCCTCAAACCGCAACTCGACCACCCTAAGGACAAATTAATGATGATCGTGCTGACTGAAAAAGACGTTACAAGCCTCAAGCCCTCTACGCGAGCAGATTTGATGGCATTCCTGCTCCGTTCGACGTCCGCGTCGATACCCCCTCGGAACCACCCGGAGGGTTTCGAATGGGACGATGTAGTCGACCTCACCGCCGACAAGGTGGCGGAGTTCATGGAAGGATGCGCCGAACAGACCGTCGCCGGCCTCAAGGTGATCGCCGAGCATGGCCCTGTGATCGTCGCCAATCTACTCCTGGAGGCCGGGATCGAAAATTACACCCACTTTCAGGGGCGCATCACCAAGAGAACCCGGACCATTACCGGAGACAAACATGCATTTCTCTTCACTTGGGATGATTGGGGAAGCGGCGGGAACGCCGAACGCGGGTATGGCCACTATGCCGTGACCGATACTACGTTCCGCTCTCTCCGCAGCTATTTTGATCTGGACTAGCATTGCCGAGGGTGGGGGCCGTAAGGCCCCTGCCCTCACTCACGTGGGTCAAGGCTTTCGGGATCAGGCTTGTCCGGCCAATCATTGTCTTCATTCTGCCCTAGCTCTCGGCGGCGCACGCGGGCTGAGAATTCATCGTACGGCATCTTCTCGGCGCCAAAAGCCCAAAGTAGATCCCTGTATTTCGCGACCTTTTCCTGGGCCGTATCAAGGAGCGTGGGCAGATTCTTTCGGAAAAAATGCAGGAGCCGGGCGTCGGGCAAATTTCCAGTTCGAATGTCGTGATAACCCAACATGTCTTTATGCCGAGCTTGCGCAGCGAGAGCTTCATCAGCCACGGCCATTCGCTGGTTATAAGTTTCGTGCATAATCAGGCCACAGGTCCCCAGGATGCGGAACGTGACGTATTGAATGCGTCGCGCAATTAGGATGGGTTGGACGTTAAGCGTTAGCGCTTTGCGGATCAGCTCCCGAAGATCGGAATCGTGGGCATAGAACCACGGCCGGGTGTTTTTAACCTCGATGCCGCAATGGTGCTTGTCGATCCGAATGATAAAATCGAGAGCATGCTTGCCGAGGGTAGCTCCATTGAACGTTTGTAGCTCTGTTTTACTATAAAGTGTACTGTCGCCGTGACTGTCGAGATTGGCGAAGCCCCCATACACATCGATTCCCGCCTCCATTAAAGCCCTGAAAACAGCAATTTCTAGTGCTTGGCCGGTACGTCCCGCAGTAGCTCCGTTCGTAAAAGCAGCCCATATGGGCTGCAGTTCAGCGAGACGGGCTTGGACGCGAGCGGGGTTTCGTTGGCAAGGCGAAACCACTGTGATTTTTCGTACTCGGAGATTGCGAGGCTGCCTTCCTTCAGCATCCCCTGTTTCACCGCCGTTAGGATGTGTGGTTGAATTCGCTGGTTATAGGGCCCGGCGTCGCCAATCTTGTGTTCGAGGGTGCGTAGGTTGGCGACCGCCTGCTTCTGCAGAATATTTTGTATCCGCGTGCGTGCGACAGCTTCCCGTTCAAGCCGCCGTTGCGTTGAAGAGAGCTCATCTGAAACCGCTCCGCTCCCTTTTATATATATATAGGAGTATGTCCCTGTGTCGGGCTGGTTTACGCCGCCGTTAATTAGGGGCCAAGGCCGGGTGGCCCTGGTTCCACCTTAAACAGTTGCCCATTAATGTTTTAAACATTGGTTTCCGCGCCCAGCGTCAGATTAACACCCGCTCGACCTCATCGAGGCTCAGTTCGTCGGTCCGCCGATCATAGAGCTGAGTTGTCCGCGTCGATGCATGGTTTGCCATCGCCGCCGCCTTTTCCAGCGTGCCGCCATTTTTCAGGTAGGCGGTGATCCCCGTCGCCCGGAACGAGTGGTTGCCAATCGCGGTGGCGATGCCCGCCGCCGCCGCCCGCCGTCGGACCATGGCAAATGCGTTGGCCTGCGGTAGCGGTGTTCCGCTCAGGTGCTTTGTCCCACGTGCCAGCGTCCGAAACAGCGGCCCCTTACGATCCTCGTGTAGATCGCACCCGTCGAGATATGCGGTCAGATATTCCTCAAGATTGTGGTGGCACGGCATGTCGTGCCGTTTGCCGCCCTTCTCATGCAGCCGGACCCAAAACCGGCGATTCTGGACGTAGACGTCTTCAACCCGCATCGACAGTGCCGCGCCGATCCGCGCGAAGCTGTAGACCATGAGCCCAATCAGCGCCCGGTCGCGCAGGCCTGCCGGCGTTGTCACATCGATTGCGTCGAGCAGCTGCCTGGCTTCGGCCGGTGCCAGCACGGGCGTCTTACCGCGCCGGACGTTGTGGCTCGGCCCGCGCACCGAAGCAGCGGGGTTAAACGGCACGACCTGGCCGACGACTAGCCAGTCGAACAGATGGCGGACGGCTGCCAAGCGCAGCTTGACCGTCGGCGCGCTGCGCACCCGGCCCAGCTCCTCGACATAGCCGGCAACGTGCAGCGGCTGTACCGCGGCGAGTGACGCGATCCCCCTGCCCTCACACCAGCCCAAAAACTCACTCGTCGCCCGGACGTAGGCACGGCGCGTGTTCGGGTTGCGGATGGTGACGGCGAAAAATTCGAGAAAGCGAATCCGAACACGCTCATTGTCAGCGGCGACAATCGCCGGCAGGGCAAGCTCCGTAGAGGACATTGGGACTAGTTTGTGCAAAACTGGAATTAACGCCATTTCGGCATCCCAACATCTCGCCACCGCGCAAGCGCCTCAGCACACAAGCAAGGTTTGTTGCTGCATGTAATTTCCAACCAGTCAGGGGGATCGTCGATGTTCCTGCTAACCTTACCGATTAAGCTGCAGAGAGATACCTGGGCAAATTCGTTCGCACTCACTTTAGTAAAATCGATCTTCTCAAAATATTTGACCCAATTCATTCTACTTTCTTACAACTGATAAAGGACATTATCATACATAGATAAGCCGACAGGTCATGGTGTACTATCCGGCCACGAATTTACGACAATGAGCGTCACAAGGCGGTGAAGCGGTTAAGCAGAAACCGACCCCAAACCGTCCTTCCCAGCGGATTTACCGACTAGCGGTTTTCCGGTCTACGGCTTTACGCAACACGCCCGACAGCTGCTCCATCGAATAAGGCTTTTGCAGAAGCTCGAAGCCTTGCAAGCCATTTTTCGCCAGATCGTGGCTGTAGCCGCTGGTCAGCACCACAGGCAGGCCGGGGTAGAGCCGCCAGACTTCTTCGCCCAACTCTATTCCAGTCATTCCCGGCATATTCACATCTGAAAAAACGACGTCAAACCGGGCAGCGTTCTTCAATAATTCGGCAAGTGCGTCCTGTGCCGAGTTCGATAAAATACATTGGTAGCCTAGTTCTAGCAAAGCGCTGCTAGTAAATTCGCCGACACTAACGTTGTCCTCCACCACAAGAACGCGAACGCCGGTCCCAGCGGCAACGACAGATGCCAATTTATCGCTCCCAGCTACATTTTTGCTGTTTGCTCGGGGCAAGTAGAGGGTAAAAGTAGAACCGCGGCCCAATTCGCTGCTGACATGAATGTCACCACCAGATTGCTTGGCAAAGCCAAAGACCTGACTCAGCCCCAAGCCGGTCCCGTGTCCCACTTCCTTTGTGGTGAAAAACGGCTCGAAAATCTTCCTGAGATCATCATCGCCGATCCCGGAGCCGGTATCGGTGATGGTGACGGCGACAAAATCGCCCTCGACCGCTTTGTTCAGGCTTAGCCTGGGAATGCTCGATACCGCCCCCGTCGCAATTGTCAGTCGCCCCTCGCCATCCATCGCATCACGGGCATTGATCGCCAGATTGATCACGGCGGTGTCGAACTGGCTGCGATCGGCGCAGGTGAACAGGTGCCCTCCTGGCAAATTCAAGTCGACCTCGACCCGAGGACCGGTCAGCGTTCGCACCACGTCGGCAACTTCGACGACGCTGGCGCCGACATCGAACAGCTCGGGCTTGAGCACCTGACGGCGGGCGAACGCCAATAGTTGCCGCGTCAGCTTCGTTGCCCGCTCGGCGGTGTCGCCGATGGCATTAAGGAACTTGGCTCGACGCTCATCCGACAGATCGGGTCGTTTGAGCAAGTCGACCGCACCGGTGATCACCGTCAGGAGATTGTTGAAATCATGGGCGACACCGCCGGTAAACTGACCGATTGCTTCCATCTTCTGGCCTTGGCGCATCGCCTCTTCGGCTTCGGCAAGGGCAAGAGTATGGCGCTTTCCCTCGGTGTCGTCGCGACCGATGGCAATGATGCATCGCCCATCGGATACAGCCGTCCAGTCGATGTCTCGATACTGGCCGCTTTTGGTTCGATAGCGATTTTCGAATTTCGGAACCTGGTGGCGCTCGTCCATCATTGCCGTCGCTTCCGCGACCGTCCGATCGAGATCGTCTGGATGAAGCAGGTCGAAGAAACTGGTTCCGACAATTTCATCGACCGACCACCCAAGCATCTGCGTCCAGGCCGGATTGGCGGCGATGATCGTACCATCAAATTTGGCCGTGAGCATCAGCAGCCGAGAGTGGGTCCACAGCAGGCTCCGGCCCACGTCCGTTGCTGGATCCATAACCGAACTGTCCCTCACGGTCCGCAACCCTTCGCGCAAAGGAAAAGTTGCACCGTCCGAGGTTTGTCGAGCGCTGATCTTACGGCCGTCGACAACAGCAATGCGTTTTTTCTAACGCCCGCTTCTCACGCCAGTTGATTGCTGCCGTGGGGGCAGGCCGGCTTGTCCCCCAGCCCATTCATGGCAAACGGCAAAGCTAAACGTTGGTTTGGAGCGTTAACGGCTTAGGCTCGCACCAGCTCGACACGCCGGTTCGCCGCCCTGCCCTCTTCGGTGGTGTTGCCGGCAATTGGTCGACTAGCCCCGAACCCCTGTGCAGTCAGCCGGGTGCGCTCGACGCCGGCGCTGACCAGCGCCGCCACCACCGACTTCGCCCGCGCCTGTGACAGCGCGAGATTATGCATCGGTGATCCGCTGTTATCGGTGTGTCCCTCGACCGACAGTTTCAATGCCGGGTCGGCGAGCAGTTTCACAACCTCACCAATCTGAGGCTGCGAGGTCGGCAGGATCGTCGCCTTATCGACCGCAAAATTGACCGCGATGGTCGCTTCACCGACTTTGTCGATCGCGTCCTTGAGCGCGCTTGCGGGCAACAGCTTGGCGGTCGGCACGAAGGCTTTGGTTTCAGCGACGGCCCAGCTGCCGCTCGATGTGCTGGCGTTGAAGTGGACCCAGATATCCTTGTCGGCCCGGTGGATCAGGAACGTCACGGCAGGGTTGCTGATGATGTCGCCCAGTCCGGCATCGACCTGCTGCGCATCGGGATCGAGCTTGCCGCGCATCTCGCTCGGCAGCTGCGCTTCCGCGACCTTTCGCCCGCCAGCCTGGACGACGAGGCTTTCGATGTTCTTTTGCAGCTCGTATTTCGAGAACGCCTTGCCCTCCCCGGGATCGATCTTCGACTGATAGACCTTGCCCTCGACCCAGACGAAATGGTCGCCGACCCAGAACGGGAAACGGGCGAGATCGAGCGTCTGGGGATTTGCCGCGATATAGCCAGCGGGAAGTGAGAGATAAGGGAAGGCACCGAGCTTGACCGTCGACACAGGTTCCTTCGACGTATTGAAGCTGCCCACCGGTGCCGCGGCCGATGCCGCCGCAGGCGTAGGTGCAGGCGTTGGCACCGCGGGTGCCACAGGTGCGGTCGTGCTGGTCGACGGGGCCGATGCTACGACCGTGCTCTCTGTCGTCGTCGTCGTCGCTTCTGGGGCAGGTTTCTTGTGACAAGCGGACAGGGCCAGTCCTGCCGACACAATCATCGGTACAACGAATTGCTTCACGGTCATCCTCCTTGCTGTCGATCGGTCGGAGCGGCGATGCCATATCGCCGAATTTCTTGGAACCCCGCACGCCGGGCGTGCTCTAAGCTCGGTTTGGAGTGTTAACGGGCGTCCGTTATGAGGGTGCATCACGAGACAGGAGGCCCCATGACACCAGTTCGTATCGCGTTTGTAGCCGCCCTCGTGCTCGCCTCTGCCGCCGCCGCCGCGACGCTGGCACCGTTCGAGCCGGGCGATTGGGAAACCACCACCAAGGCTCACTTCGACTTTGCGCCAGGGACGCCGCCGATGGTCGCGCGGATGCTCGCGGCGCAGACTGCCGCGCCACAGGTGCGCCATCACTGTGTCACCGCCGCCGACCTTGCCGTATCACCGGGATCAGTGCTGGCGATCAGCGGCGGCATTTGTCACTACCGCAAGTCGAGCTTTGCAGACGGCCATATGGCGCTCCAGACCGAGTGCAACGGCGCGAACGGCGAACACACGATCACCGATGTCGTCGGTAACTACACACCGACGAGCTTCACCGCGACCGGCAGCAAGAAGGGTGACAGTCAGCCCGGCACCGCCATGACGATCGTGACCAGCGGGCGGCGGACCGGCAGCTGCACGGGTTGAAGGACGCGGGGAGCCTGTGACCCCCCTGCCCCGTTTCGTCGCCTATTACCGCGTCAGCACCGACCGTCAGGGCCGGTCCGGTCTTGGCCTCGATGCGCAGCGCGAGGCGGTCGCGGACCAGGTGCAGCGCGCCGGCGGCACGATCGTCGCTGACTTCACCGAGATCGAGAGCGGCAAGCGCGCCGATCGGCCCGAGCTGCGCGCGGCGCTGGCCGAGGCGAAGCATCACCGAGCGACACTGATCATCGCCCGCCTCGACCGGCTCAGCCGCAACATGGCGTTTATTGCCAATCTCATGGACGCCCGCGTCGACTTCATCGCTTGCGACAATCCCCATGCGACCCGGCTGACCTTCCATATCCTTGCCGCCGTCGCCGAGCACGAGCGCGAGATGATTTCGGCGCGGACCAAGGCGGCGCTGGCCATCGCCAGGGCGCGCGGTGTCAGGCTCGGCAACCCCCGCCCCGCCTATGCCCGCTAGCGCGCCGCAGCGACCCACAGGGGCCATGCAGACCAGTTTGTGGCGACGGTGCGCGACACGATCGGCGGCATGGCCGGCCAGGGCATGAGCCTTCGCGCCATCGCCCGCGAACTGGACCGGCGCGGCGTGCCGACAGCACGCGGCGGAGCATGGCAGGCAGTGCAGGTGCGAGCCGTGTTGGCGCGACCGTAAATCTATGCGCGATAGGAGATAACGCTATGGCCGACCCCGACAATCTTTCCGCCGGTAAGCCGACTGTGTTCGACCTCTCGTCGGTCTTCGTTCACCTTGCCGAGGAAGGTGTTGCGACCGCCGTCCCCATCGATGCGAGCTTCTGGGAAAACATGGACCTGCGTTTCGAGCAGGGCCGCATGGTCAGCATTATCGAAAGCCCCGGAGACTGGCCGAATTGGGAGATGCATCCCGAGGGCGAAGAGTTAATCTACCTGCTATCGGGACGGATGACGCTGGTGCTCGACAAGGGGTCGGGCTCCCTCGACCGTGTTGAACTGGAGGTCGGCAAAGCGACGGTGATGCCTCGCGGAGTATGGCATACGGCAGACGTTTCGGAGCCTGGAAAGGCGCTTTACGTGACCACCGGCGCGGGTACGCAAAGCCGGGCACGAACGAATTAGAGATGGCTGCTTACGACCCCATTTCTGCCGCCTGATTAAGGCATCGGCTTGCCGAAAGCTGCCCCCGCCTCAGTTGCCCGACAAAGCGATTTCGTATGCGACCATCACTGATGTCTTGTCGCAACCTAGAGCAGCGACGGACCTCTTTGCGAAAGCCGAGCGAAGGTCCACACTAGTGGTTATGATTGCACAATACGATGTTATCGGCCTGAACTATGCCGAACTGCGCAGACCGGACCCCCGAATCGGTGCAGCAATAGAGACGGCACTTGGGAAGACGCAGACTGTGCTGAATGTTGGCGCTGGTACCGGATCTTATGAGCCGCCTGATCGACAAGTCACAGCTGTGGAACCATCGATCGAGATGATCCGAAAGCGTAGCCCGCTAGCTGCGAAGGTAATCCAAGCGTCAGCCGACGATCTTCCATTCGCTAACAACAGCTTCGATGCCGCAATGGCGATCCTAACCGTCCATCATTGGCCCGACATCGGGGTGGGACTGCGTGAGGTTAGGCGCGTGACCCGCGGCCCTATCGTCCTACTCACGTATGATCCGTCCTTCCGGCCTTGGCTGACCGACTACCTGCCCGAACTTGCAGCTCTGGATGACGTTCGCATTCCGGCGATGTCGGACTATGAGCGATGGCTTGGTCCTGTTCACGTCGTTCCAGTGCCGATACCCCATGATTGCACCGATGGATTCCTATATGCCTATTGGCGTCGGCCTGACGCCTATCTAGACCCGCGTATCCGAACCGGCAGCTCGTCGTTCTGGGCAATCGGAGACGTCGAGCCGGGCTTGCAGAAGCTAAGGCACGACCTCGCTACTGGTGAGTGGGCGCGGCGTTATGCTGAGCTGGTAACACTTAACGAATACGACGCGGGTTACCGGATCGTGATTTCGGAGCGATAAGCTAACGATGGTTGTCCACGGCTATTGCCGAAAAGCCGACCGGCAGCTTCGGCCATATTCCTTCCGCAAGCGGACCGGCTGAAATCCACCCCAAAACAGTCATTCCAGCCTCTCGTTCTGCCTTAGCGTACGCCTGTGCACATATCGTGAGGTGACCCCTTTATCGCCAACCTCATGGACGCCCGCGTCGACTTCATCGCTTGCGACAATCCCCATGCGACCCGGCTGACTCTCCATATCGTTGCCGCCGTCGCCGAGCACGAGCGCGAGATGATTTCAGCGCGGACCAAGGCGGCGCTAGCCATCGCCAGGGCGCGCGGCGTCAGGCTCGGCAACCCCCGCCCTGCCTATGCTCGCGAACGCGCCGCAGCGACCCACCGGGGCCGTGCAGACCGGTTCGCGGCCACGGTGCGCGACACGATCGGTAGCATGGCGGGCCAAGGCATGAGCCTTCGCGCCATTGCCCGCAAGTTGGACCGTCGCGGCGTGCCGACAGCACGCGGCGGAGTGTGGCAGGCCGTCCAGGTGCGGGCTGTCTTGACGCGGACGTGGAGCTAACGTAGCGGTGCGATAAGTACTAAGCTACTAAGCGGCTATACGACTAAGCGAATATGCCCTATAAGTCGCTTATTCGCTTAGGGGAGCTGACTGTGCAGACATGGGCCGTCATCGCGCAGAAGGGTGGACAATCCAAAACAACACTGGCGACCGGCTTTGCGGTCGAAGCGGCGCGGGAAGGCGCAGCGGTGGTCATCCTCGATGCCGACGACCGGCAAGGATCGGCGCTCTACTGGTCCGAACGCCGCGCTGTTGAAGACGTGATGGTGAAAGACAGCAGCGTTGCCGGTCTACCGCTCCACGTCACCCGAGGCCGCGCCAGTGGCAAAATCGACCTCATCATCATTGACACCCCGGCGAATTCAAAAGACATCGCCATGCTCGCAGCCGAGCAGGCCGACTTCGTCATTATCCCAGTCGCACCGCGTGGACTGGACGTCCATTCGGTCCTTCAGACAGTGAAGCAAGTGCAACAGGCCGGCACGCCGTTCGCGGTCATCTTAACCCAAGTTCCACATCAAGGAGGGGAGGGGGAGGAGGCCCGTGCGGGCTTTGCCGCCAAGGGCATCGCGCTGTTCGAAAGCCGCCTTCATTTCCGGAAGGACTTTTATCGGGCTACGCCAATCGGCCGGACCGCCGCGGAGCTCGAGCCGAGTGGGAAAGCCGCCGCAGAGTTGCGCGCAGCCTTTAACGAGGCTAAGCTACTAAGCGGATATGCGACTAAGCAAATAAGCGAGTTCGTGTGATGGCTAAAAAATCATCGGCACTGGCAGGTGTTTTTGATGACGAGCCCGAAGCGCCCTCATCGCAGGCCGCTGCCCTTCAGGCACCAATCCAGGCACGACCAGAATCAGGTTCTCGATTAGGCAATTCTATTGATACACCCGCGCTTTCCCGCCGCAGCAGCCATCCCGGAAAGAAGCCGGTCCTGATCCATATTCCCGAAGATATGCACCGCACGCTCCGGCAGCTCAGTGTGGAAGAGGGCGGCGAACCACTGACTGTCGTAACCGAGCGCTTGTTGCGGCAGTATCTCGTTGAACGAGGCCATGCCAGGTTCGCCCCGTGAGCAAGCGCCGCGATCCAAGCCCGGAATTTGACCTGTTCATACCGGGGCTAGGTGACCTTCCGCTCAAGGACCAGCGGGAGGTCATGGAGCGGCCATTTTTTTCGCTACAAAAGCGCAAACGTTTAAAGCCGATTGAGTATCGAAGTCCGGATGGCGAGGCATGGGTGCGTGTTCAAGCGATACCCGACTACGGCATGGCGACGATTTGGGATGCCGACATCCTGATCTGGGCCGCCTCGACGCTGAATCGCATGAAGCAGCAGGGTGCGAACGATCTACCCCGGACGCTGACTACCACTCCATATGATCTGCTACGGGCGATTAAGCGCAGCACCGGCGGCCGTGACTACCAAGAACTGCAGGCGGCCCTGCTAAGGCTTCAGACGACATCGATCACGACCTCGATCCGCGCGACGAAGCGCCGGCAGAAAGCCGGCTTCAACTGGCTCGATAGCTGGACCTTCGACACCGATGCCGACACCGAGCAGCCGCGTGGCATGACGTTGACCTTGTCGGACTGGGTTTACGAGGGGATCGTCAATGAGAAATCGCTTCTCACCATGCATCCCGATTATTTCTTGCTGTCGGGCGGGCTTGAGCGCGCGCTGTATCGCATCGCGCGAAAGCACGCCGGCACCCAGCGCGGCGGATTTACGTGCCGGGTAGAGGTACTTCGCGACAAAACCGGCAGTGACGCCAAACCCAAGGAGTTCAACCGGATGCTGAGGCGCGCGATCGAGGCCGACCAGCTTCCCGAATATAGCATGAAGTTGACAGAAACCGTCGATAAAAGCCCGGCCGTTCTGTTTCGGGTGCGCGGCGAAGCCGATGCGCTGGAGTTCGAGGCCCGGATGCGAGCCGAGGAAGAGCATCGCGCACGCTTCATGGCCGATCGGCGGCGCACCGAAGAGGTCGACGCCCGCATGGACCAGCTAGCGGGGCGACGTTAGCTATCGGGGTTTCACACACCGTGATTTGTATTGTCGGGGTTTCACACACCCCCGCGATCGATCCGAGCACCATGGTTGAACCGAGAATTATACGAGGCCACGGTTAGCCTGTGGGTAAGTGACGCCATTTTGCCGCTTTTCGCTTTAGTTGACCCGGGGTTTCACACACCGAGACGTCGGGGTTTCACACACCAAGCTATCGGGGTTTCACACACCGAATCACGGGGTTTCACCCACCAGCAGGTCAGATAAGGCCACGGATTAATTGGGCTTTTCGGCGTCTATTCTGACCCTAACTTTCTTAACAGTTATAATTAATAGAATCGCTTAACCGCCAGCAGCCAGCCCGCCAAAGTAGTATGTGCATTCGATAATGAACGCGCTGATGGTGCCTACGTTTTTGTTGAGGCGACGGCCCATAGAAGGCCGCTAAGAAGCTTGGCGAGGTAGAGGTTGGTCCGAACGGCGGTAAATACCCTCGCAGGGCAGCCAGGGCGGTCGCTGACGAGGTTTTTGGTTACGGTATGAGCTTTCCAGCCAAACGAAACGTGACCCTTCACAGGGCGTTCCTCCGGCTTGGTCGAGATTATCGGAACGGTTGTAATTTCGATCGCTCGAAGCCGAACGGATCAGGAACGACGGCGCTGGCGCCTCACGGCTTTGCCGTGCCGCGCATCACCGCGTCGATGCCGAGTTCGAGGTCGGTCATTTTCATCATGGCTTCGATCGTCGATCCGCGCAGAGTCTCGACAAGCGCCAGTACCTGCCAGGTGAGGGGCAACAGCTCGGCGTTGTCAGCGTCGATACGGTCGATGACCTGCCTTTGGTCGGCCGACAATTCAACCGCGCGCCACCGGGCAATCTGCCCGGTGTAGATCCCGACGAACTCGAGCTGCTCGGTGTAGACCCGGTGGCTGCGGTCAAGATCCTCGTCGGCGAGCGAGTACGGCCGATCGAGGGCTGCCATCAGGGTGAGGACATGCTCGCGGGAATCCGCCAGTGCGTCCGCGACCATGTCGCTTATCGTCGGCACCATGCTCAGCGGCTGCCAGTTTACCTCGTGCCGGTCATCCATCGCACGCCCTCATTCCGTCCAGTGTCTGGCCTCGCCGCCCAGTCGTCGTGCCAGCAGCTTGATATCATCGATACCATAAGTCAGCAGCGGGGGTTCAGCCGCGCCGGTTTTCGTCGCGCGATCGCACGTCTCGCGCCACTGGCGACCGCGCACCTCTCGCAATGAGGTCAGCCCGGCGATCAGCAGTTTGCGGTCGTCGTCGCCGAGGCCGGTGATGGCAGGGTCAGGGGTCTGGCGCATCGGAGGCAACTCCAGAAGGGCAAGTGAGGACCGCAGCCAACCCGGCAGCCGGGTCGAGTCCGAGGGCCCGCATCCAGATCACGTATTCCCCGACATCAAGCCGGCGTTCGCGTCCCTCGACCTTCGAAACATACGACTGTGGTTTGGCGAGCCGTGCCGCGAGGTCGATCTGGCGGACGCCAGCACCTTTGCGCGCGACGATCATCGCTTCGAGCAGCTGCCGCTGAAATGCATCGTGGTCGAAACTGGCCGGGGTCATGCCCCGCGACTAGATGCTATTGTGGGATATCCCATTCCGGTATATATTTGTCGCGTCAAGGATGTCGGTGATGGAGGACTGCGATGAGTATCGGAACCTGGTTCGAGAGCGTTTTCGGAGCGGGCGCGTCGGCCTCGCATGAAGCAGGGCAGGGCGGTCTGACCGACCACCACTCGATCAATCCCGCGACGTCGCTGCCTATGGTCGGCAGCATCGATGTCATGGGCAATCCTTTCGGTGTCGATCTCAACCCGCCGCATCACTGGGATCATGGCCATGCCGGCGGAATTTCGCACGGCGGTATCGGAATCACCGACGCCATGCCCCCGATCGCGAGCTATGATCCAAACCGTGGCTGGTAGGCGCCCACCAAGGGCGCCAGAAACGCCGGTGTCGGACAGCGCGACGATCGGGGCCGAAAACGTCTCGGTGAGCTTCCTGCCTCCCTCTGACAGGCCGCAGGGGGTGTTTGACAGGGACGAGGCCGGTTTGCTCTCGGGTGGCGCAAGACGCGGACTGGTATCGTTGCTGACCCGGTCACTGCTCCGGTTCGATATCGCCTGTCATCGTCGGCCGCGGTTGTTCGAGGCGCTGCTGTCGATCGTCGGGATCCCGGCGCTGTGTCTGTTCATGGCCGGTGCCGGTTTCTACGTCGTGGGGGAGGGTGGTCCGCCGGGGCTCGCTGATCTGCTGGCTGCGACGATGCCGCTGGCGCTGACAGCCTACATCCTCGGAGCTCGCCGCCGCCGTCTGGGCCGGGTGTTCGGGCTTCAGCAGATCAGCGCGCTGCGGGCGATCGTGTCGCCCGAACAGTGGTGCACGGTTGGTGACGAAGCGCGAGACCAATCTACTGCCGTCTGGGCAGGTTTACGCCCGGTAACACTGCGAACCGTCCTGTCGTGGCTCGATGCGCCACGATGGTCCGCCGATTTCGAAGCAAGTAGGCGGCTCATGCGCGCCCAGCTCGAGGGGTTCAGCTCCTGAGCAATCGGCTCGCAATGATGATCACTTGGACGCGCAATAAAGCACCGGTCACCGCTCATAGTGCTTGAGACAGGCTAAGGCGGCACGCGCACGTTCGGTGAGACGTAAACCACGATCGATGCGATCGACGCACATTGCTGATCCGCCAGCGCAGGAACCGCAATAGTGATTTGATCTTTCCCAGACCGCTTTGCTACATTCGTGCAGGGATACTGCGCCTGGGCCGCTGCTGCTGCTGCGTTTTTCGTGGTACGATCGATGGCGTGTGACATTAGGACGCTTCATGTCTTTCGTTCGTACCTCGGCTTCGCTCCACAAGTGGCTGGCGCTCGTCGTCGGTCTCCCAATTTTAGCTTGGTTTGTGTCCGGTCTCTTCATCGCATTCGTTCCCGAGGACGCAATTCACGGCCACCACCCACCGGACCCGGCTCCCGTGGACGCGGCTGCCGTCGCTCAACCGCTCGCCCAAGCGCTTGCTGCTCGGCCTGGCTCCTACGCCAAGGTCGAAGCCCGCTCCATGCTCGGTCGCCCTGTCGCACTGCTGACGCCTGTCGAGGGTCGTCCGCAGCTTGTGGATTTGACAACTGGACACACGGTCTCACCCATCGATCGCCCCACGGCGATAGCGCTCGCTCTCGAGACTATGGGAGCGCACACTGGGCTACCAGTTCGAGCAGAGCAGGTCTCGGCACCGTCCCGCGTCTACCAAGGCCCGTTGCCAGCTTGGCGGGTCGTATTCGCTGATCAAAGCAACACCGAGGTCTACGTCGCTGCCAACCTTGGACGTGTAGTGGCGAGCCGCGGCGACCTGTTCCGCGTTTACGACACTATGTGGTCGTTCCATATCCTGAATTTTGCCGATCCACGCGGGATCAACACTTGGTGGCTGTGGGGACTAGCTGCCCTGGCGACCGTTGTTGCGATGACAGGCTTTGTGATGCTGCCGAGCAGGCTGCGACTGAAACGTAGAAGGCGGCTCAATACCGAACGATTATAACATCCGAAAGCTAATTTCTAACTGCCGCAGTTGCGCAAGATAACGTGCGGCCATCAGGATAAGGACATGTGTCTGGCTATGATCGGCGCAAAAACATGTGCCAGATTGAAGACGGTGACGGTGGCAATGAGGATAGTCAAAAATCCCAGCTGCCAGCGCAACCTGTCGAGCTTGGCTGCTATGCGCCGAAGCTGATCGTCGAGACGCCGGTTTTGCGCTTCGAGGTTCGCGGTCGCATTGAGCATCTTGCCGGTCACATCGTCCTCCATGCCGCCCGGATCAGCATAGCAGCGTCGGTCCGGGTCTCCAGCTGATCCCAGGGTGACGTCGTCTCCCGGTTACCGCCCTCCGAGTGAGCGATAGGCATTGCCAATCAGCGGTCCATATCGTGCCTGGTCACTACCGTTGTACGCGGCAAAGCCAAGCCAGTCCTTGCGCTTCAATGCGGCCATCAGCTTCCCGGCGCAGTGAGCTTCAAAGGCCTTCAGGTGATTGACCTCGGACACGTACATCGCCGCGACGAAGCTCCGCACATCGGGCCAACCGTCGTGATATTGGCCGAGCACCTGAAACTTGCCCCACGACGCCGATTTCAAGGCCGCATCGACATCAAGGATCATCGCCTCGTACAGCCGTTCGTACTGATCCCAGCTGTAGAATGGTTTTGCCGCCGCCCAGGTCGCCGTGGCGAGGTGCGGATGGCTTTCAACGAAGCGGCCGTTGGTAAAATCATTAAAATGATGGGCTTCGAACAGAATTTTCGGTCGTCCGAGGTCATCGAACCCGCTCTTCCCGCCGCTTTCGACAATGGCGACGGCTTTGATGGCGGCGACTTCGACCCCGTGGCGCAGCGCAGCGGCGGCATAGTCGACGTCGGACAATGGCGGCGGCACCGATGAAGGCGTCGGCACGGTGTTGGTGACATCGTCGCGCATGGTCAGCAGCGGTGCTGTCCGGCGACGTCCCGCGACTGCGGCAAGGGCGAGCCTGATTTGTTTCGCGAGAGCCGGTGAGGCCGGAGCACCAACACGGACACGGAAAACAATTTCGAGGATCGCCGCCATGGCGACCTCGACCTCGAGTTGCTTGGAAACCGGGAAGCGTTCTGGCTCGCCGGTCAGCGTGTCGTTTGTCGCCTGCGGGGTGATCGGTGGCTGGCAGGCTCCCACGGCAATCAGCCGCTGCAACCGGACAGGTCCGATGAAGGTACCCGCCTCGACGAGCTCTGGAAGCGTCAGCCGCTGGAAAAATAGCCGTAGCATGGCGTCGGCCGACACACGGATCGCGT
The DNA here is from genome assembly GCF_018982885.2 of Polymorphobacter megasporae. NCBI lineage: Bacteria > Pseudomonadati > Pseudomonadota > Alphaproteobacteria > Sphingomonadales > Sphingosinicellaceae > Glacieibacterium > Glacieibacterium megasporae. Next base: position 34,820 of record NZ_CP081850.1, read on the forward strand.
CAAGGATCGGAGGATAGTCGATCATCGCCGGCCAGTGAGCAGATGACGCGCGCGGGCCGCAGTGCGGACGCCGTCGAGCCGATGCTCGAGAGCCTCGTCGCGCACAACGGCTCCGTTGGCGATGCGGTACACCAGCGCCTCCGCGGAGCGCTCACCATCGGGAGCACGATGAATGCGATCATAGAGGATAACGACACCGGCATCGTGACCGAGCGGTACGATCATGGTGGCGTTGACGAAGAAGTCGAACAAGCCGGTCGGATCGTCGGGACCGGCAAGCCGGAGGCAATGCCCGGAGTAGTCCAGACGACCGGTAAAGGGCCCGGCGAGCATGTCGCTGCGAATGAGTGTTACGGTAGCGCGCCCAGCATGATCGAGTTGCCCTGACACGGGGGCAGCCGCAGCGGCACGTCCCGGACCGATTGCTAGATCGACCGGGCAAGCTGATGCCATAGCGGTAGCTGCAACAGCGATAAGTCCGATCATTGCCACTCCCAAGGTTGAACTCGGTATCGCACCATTATGAAAACGTTTCGT